>NZ_JBJZOJ010000031.1:0-88365 GCF_047200655.1 Streptomyces sp. MS06 | reverse complement strand
CCCGTGCTGCCGATGGCGCCGACCGTGCCGGCGAAGATGACTCACGACTACGTCCGGCACGGCACGACCAGCCTGTTCGCCGCGCTCGATATCGCCTCCGGCTCGGTCATAGCCCAGCACTACCGTCGCCACCGCCACCAGGAGTTCCTCCGCTTCCTGAAGGTCATCGACGCCGCCGTCCCCAAGGACCTCGAACTCCATCTGGTCCTGGACAACTACGCCACCCACAAGACCGAGCCGGTCAAGAAGTGGCTGCTGCGGCACCCCCGCTTCCACCTGCACTTCACCCCCACCTCAGCGTCCTGGCTCAACCTCGTCGAACGCTGGTTCGCCGAGCTGACCTGCCGCAAACTCCGCCGCTCGGCCCACCGCAGCGTCATCGAACTCGAACGAGACATCCGCGGCTGGATCAACGAGTGGAACAAGAACCCCAAGCCGTTCATCTGGACGAAGACCGCCGACGACATCCTCGAAACGCTCGCCGCATACTGCACACGAATTAACGACTCAGGACACTAGAAGGAACCACTGACAGTCCCCTCTGGGCTCCCGCCCCTCGGGCTGGATCACTGGCCGCGGATGCCAGTCAGCGGATCAAGTCCAGGTCAACCGAATGAAGTCCGCCTACTGCTATTCCTCCCTGCTCGGCCCACAACGGGGCCTGCCGCACGAACGGTGGGGCAGGTCAACCTGTCACCCAACTCTGCATCAGACCCTCCACACTGAGCGGCGGATACGCGAACTCCGTGAACTCGGGCTGCGCATCGACTCAGTGAAGCGTGACGGCGTTGGCTGCTACTTGCTAACGTCACTCGATCTCGACCCTGACCAGACAAAGGCTCTCGTTATCAAGGCGATCAAGAAGCCCTCAGTGCTCGAGGCAGAGCAGGAAAAGATGATCGCTGCTCTCGACGCGTGATCAGCTGACCGCGCAGGCCTCCTGCCCTGCGCGGTCAGCTGATCTTTGAACGGTGCTGGCTGAAGAGCTCATGGCGCTGATGGTCGTCCTGACCCACAAACGCCTTGAACTCGCCGATGGTGTAGGCGTCGGCCCCGTTGGAACGCGTCACAGTCGTCATCTCGAAGTCGTGCTTGAGGTGGTTGAGGTGCCGCTCCACCATCGGGAGGTCCATGGCAGTGCCCGCGGCCGAGAGCTTCGTGATGATTTGGTCCACTGACAGCGCCCGCGTACTGCTGCGCAGCAGCTTGTATACGGGGTCGGTGACGACATCTGCAGTTTCCACGAGATCGTGGGGCTCGCCCTCCATCTTCAGGGCGTTGTAGATCGATTTGCCGAGTGCCATAGCGACGGGAGGCGGGAACGCGTTGCCGATCTGGCGGTACACGCTGGTCTTCCGTCCGTGGAACCTCCAGCGGAAGTCGTCCTCCCTATCGGAGACCTCGCTATCCGCGTCCTGCCAGCCCTGGATGCGGGCGACCATGGCCGTGGTGAGCTTCGGGCGCGGGAGGCCCTCGATGATAGGGGGCCCGGCTGCAGTGGGCGCCTCGTTGGCCACGCCCATCGCGTCGACGCCCTTCTCAGCCCACGCGCGCTTGGCACGCGTGGGGCCCAAGTCGGCTCCGCCGTGCTTCTTCGACCCTCCGACGATAGTGGGCGCAATGCCGGTAGCTCGTTGGGCCCACTCCTTAGCGCCCGTCCAGCCGTTCTCCGCCATGAGGTCCTCAAGGAGCTCCCCGACGGACATGGCCTTCTCAGGGTTGGGCTCAGGCCAATGGAAGTAAGGTGCGTACTCCTCCTGCAACGCCACCAGGACGAAGCGGGGGCGCAGCTGGGAGACGCCGAAATGGTCCGCCTGGAGGAGCTTCCAGTCCGCGATGTACCCGTACTCCTTGAGCCGGTCGAGGACGTGCTGGCGATAGCCCGCGAAGCGGTTGGCGCTGAGTCCGCGCACGTTCTCCAGCAGCAATGCCTTCGGCCGCACCTTGCCGCAGAGCTCGATGGCCCAGGCGAAAAGATCGCGCTCATCGCTTGAGCCCAGTTGCTTGCCTGCGATGCTGAAGGGGGGGCAGGGCACTCCGCCGGCGAGAAGGTCCAGGTCCTCCGCATCGATGACCGGGTTCCAGACAGCAGGGTCCGCGACGTCGCCGACCTTTACGGAGTCGCGCGCCTCGTCTTCGCTGTATCCGAGGAACTCCACAAGATTGCGGCGCAGCGTCTCGGCAGCCTTGTCGTCGAGCTCGATGGCGAGGCGGTGGCGGAAACCTGCCCGCTCCAGCCCGAGGGTCTGCCCGCCCGCGCCCGCGCAGATCTCGACGACCTCAAGCGGCTTCTCAGCCTTGGCAGCCGACATTTCGATCTCCCTCCAGGCACGCCAGGCTCTCCAGCGCAGAACAGGCGGCGCTGCTGCAACCACCGTCATGAACACACGGGCATCCGGTAGCACAGGCTCCGCGCCAGCACCATAGTCGCAGGTGGTGGCCCAGGAGTGCTTCTCGGCCTCTGCGAATCGGACAAGGCTGGAAGTGTACGTGGCAGCAGCGACAGCTCGCAGGATGATCATTAAACGCGATGGGCCTTCAGTACTGGTCAGGCGTCCAGTGCATTGCGGACTTCCTCCTGCGCTTCGCTAGGAAGACGGCGGTAGGCATTCCACGCCCGCTCAAGCGCTGTCGAGCCGCGGCGGCCCCGCTCGGCCCACCGGGCCAGCCGCCGCTGATCTGCTGGGTCCAGGTTCTTGATCTCGGCGAGGGCCTCATCGGCGCGTACCACCTGGCCGCCGCCACCAGCACGGCATCGCTTGCATTCCGTGACGAGGAGCTCCTCCTCGCGGCCGTCGAGGAGAACAGAGGTACGCCGGGTGACCGAAAGCACTGCCGTCTGGTTCGAGTCATCCAGGTAAGGTTCTGCACCGCCGATACCGCAAACCGTGCACATGTAGTCGTCGCGAGACAGAACGGCCTGGATCTGCTTGGCCGTGATCGCCTTCTGGGGTGCGGCTGCCCTGCGGGCCGCTGGATCCCACACCGGAACCCCGGCTTCCACGAAACGCTGGTCCTCGGCCATGAGCGAGGCGTCCTCAGTGTTCGTGTGGATGACCCACCCGTAGGGCCGGAGGTCTCGCAGGCGGCGGTCTGCCTGCGAGACGCCGGGGAATGCATCGCGCAGCTGCTCCTTGGTGAAGGTATTACCCTCACCGATCTCCTGGACGAGCCACAGCGCGCCCCTGATCATGGTTCCGCCCTTGAGCGCCGGGTCGTTCCAGGCGGGGAGGGTCACGTCTGCTCCGTTCCTCGGGTCGTCAGACGTGCAAGTCTGGATGATCACCTGTCCCGTTGTCAGTGACTCCTGCCATTATTCCTGACAAGCGCGTACGGCTGCTTACCCACCTAGGAGAGGCCTGGCTATGGCTGTGAAGTTCGGTGTTCCGCCCGAGGGCGAGCGGATCCGGTCCATGGTCGAGGAGCGGCTGAGGCAGGCCATGGCTGAGAACGGCGCCAAGGTCACGGTGGAGTGGCGCGGTGAGCAGAAGCACCTGAGCGTAATCTCCATGCCGGTGGACCTCCTCTACCTCAACCCGGACACCCACCGCATCCGCGCGCAGCGCACGCTGGACCCCGAGCAGAACCAGGTACTCGAAGAGGAACCCTGGAGCGAGGATGCGCAGGACTACCTCGCTCTCCTCCTCAGTCGGAGCCCTGCGAATCCGACGCAGACGGACCCCGACTTCACTGCGCTGCAAGACGAGCTGGACGACTTCGGGCAGAAGGAGCCCGGCATCATCAGCCCCGACGGAATCCTCGTCGACGGGAATACCCGCTGCGCGGCCCTCCGCAAGATCGGGATCAAGGACATCCGCGTGGGGGTCCTGCCTGCGGACACGTCGCGGCGCGACATCAACAACGTCGAGCTCGCCCTCCAGCTCCGAAAGGACAAGCGGCGCGAATACTCCTACATCAACCGCCTGATCGCGATCGAAGAGGAACTGGCCCACGGACGCCGCCCGGAGGACGTGGCACGGGACTTCAACATCAAGACCACCACACTCCGCCAGGACCGGTGGGTCTACGAGCTCGTCAACGACGCCATCGACCGCAGCAAGGACCCGGCCACCGGCGTCGGGCTGCGCCTGGTCGACTTCGAAGACCACCAAGAGAAGCTCCGCGAGCTGCAGCGCGACTACACCAAGCTCGCGAAGACGGACCCGGACGGAGCCGAGCAGCTGAAGGAGTCCCGGCTCGCGATGGTCGTCCTGAACTACCCGAAGACCTCGGTCCGCCTCGCTGAAGCCGACTTCCACACCCGTTTCCTGGACGAGCGGCTGCCGGCCGACCTGCGCCCCGCCGCGCAGGATTCCGCCGCAGTGTCCATCCCCGGCCTTCCGGGCGTCGCGGTCCAGGACGGCACCGCGGTGGTGAAGGCGACCCGGGCCCTCACAGACAACCTGCTCAAGGCCAAGGCCGCGGCCCTCGCCGGCGCCAAGCTCACGCCCGCGGAGGTCACGCAGGCCGCTGCGAAGATCAAGTCGGCCCGCGGCACGTTCGACGTCGCAGTGAAGATGGCAGGCCAGAACGCCCAGCTGCAGAAGCGGAAGATCGCGGTACCCGAGCGCCTGACGGACGCCGCCGACTACGTGAACCAGTGCGCAGCGGAGTTCGCCGAGGCGAAGGCGAAGCGTGCCCTCGACGAGGACTCCTTCGACGACGCACTGCTCACCCTCCGTGCGAGTCTCGCGCGCCTGGCCAAGCAAGCGGGCCGCACGTTCAGCTCGCCGGGGGACGGCGTCGAATGGCTGCTCAACTCCACCCGGGAGAGCTGATGGGAATGCCCGCAACCGCTCCGAGCCTGGAGATCGGCTTCGGTGACAGCGTGGCGAAGGCCCGCTTGCGGGCCGGCGCCGGGCATGAGGCAGACCTGCGCCGTCTCGCCCTCCGCTTCCGCAGCAGCGTGCAGCGCTCCCCCGCGAGCATGGACGTCGACATCGACGACCTCCTGACGAACCTCGTGGCGCTTACGGCATGGTCCGCGCAGTCGAGCGTCTCGTGGGACCCGCAACTGGCCGCGCTTGCGACGGACTCCGCAGTCGACGCCCAGACGGTGTCCGAGCGCCTCGACCCGGCGGCCGGAGGGGCAGACGAAGTACACGAGGACGAGGTCGACGCGCTTCTCGGCCCCGGGTGGACCGCGGACCTCACTTCGTTCCAGCGTCGAGACATCGCCAAGCTCCTCTCGCTGCGCCACGGGGCCAACTTCTCCGTCCCCGGGGCCGGCAAGACGCGCGTCGGACTCGCCGTCTTCCAGGCGCTGCGCACGACCAAGGGCGTCGAGCGCCTGCTGATCGTCGGCCCGAAGTCCTGCTACGAGTCGTGGCAGTACGAGAATGAGCAGTGCCTCAGCGAGCCGCTGCGCATGGAGGTGCTGTCCCGGGACACCGACCCGGCAGCGGACGTGCTCATCGTCAACTACGAGCGCCTCAGCCAGTCCGTCGAAGAGCTCGGCCAGTGGCTGACCGTCCGGCCCTCCGTGCTCCTCCTCGACGAGGCGCACCGGATGAAACTCGGCGCGGAGGGAACGTACGGGGCGGCCTGCCTCGCCCTGGGCCCGCGGGCACGCCACCGCCTGATCCTGACAGGCACCCCGGCTCCCAACGGAGTCAAGGACATCGAGAACCTCTTCGGTTTCGTATGGCCCGGGTACGGGCGCCAGAAGGTGACGCAGGCCGTGGCCGGCGGCGACCTCGCCAAGGCCAGCCAGGTGCTGCGCCCGCTGTTCACCCGCACGACCAAGCACGAACTGGGGTTGCCCCCGGTGACGACGACCCTCCGCACGCTTCCGATGCCCCCGCTGCACCACGAGGTGTACGAAGCCCTCATCGGCCGGTTCTCCGCCCGGGCCGCCGGATCGGAGGGCGACTTCCAGACCCTCGGCAAGATCATCGTCTATATGCTGATGGCGGCCACCAGCCCGGCCCTGCTCGCTGTCGGCACAACCCGCTACGAACCGCTGACGTACCAGGTCCCGCCTCTGGCCGTGCCCGAGGGCAGCCCGCTCTTCGACCTCATGCGGGACCTCCCCAGCTACGAGATGTCCCCGAAGTACCGCGAGGTCCTTGCCATCGTCGCGAGGAACGCGGCCCAGGGCCGCAAGACCCTGGTGTGGTCCACGTTCATCCGCAGCCTGAACACCCTGGAGCGGGTCCTTAGGGAGTTCCGGCCGGCCATGGTCCACGGAGGCACGGAGGACCGCGAAGCAGAGATCGAGCGCTTCCGGAAGGATCCAGACTGCATGGTGCTGCTGTCCAACCCGGCCACGCTCGGCGAGGGCATCAGCCTGCACCACGACTGCCACGACGCGGTCTACGTCGACCGCGACTTCGCCGCCGGACGCTTCCTGCAGAGCCTCGACCGGATCCACCGCCTCGGCCTCGCGCCCGAAGCGGAGACCCGCATCACCGTGCTCGCCTCCGAAGGGAGCATCGACGAGGTCGTCGAGCAGCGGCTGAGCGACAAGCTGCTCTTCATGGGGCGCATCCTCGACGACCCCGCAGTCCAGGAGCTCGCAGACCTCGACGAGGAGCCATCCGTCGGCGGCGGCCTCGACCAGAGGGACCTCCAGGCGCTGATGGGCCACCTCCGTGGCCGTCCCGCCTAGCCCCGTCCTGCGCGCCGCCCTGCGGTGGCTGGAACGGCTCCCAGACTCCAGCCCCGCACGGTGCCGCGCGCTGTTCACCAACCACGCCGACTACAGCGACCTCACCCCCACTCAGTACGAAGCGGCCTACACATGGCTCGGCGAGACCGGCCTGCTCGCGGACCTGGACAGCATCGCCGCAGCAAGCGAGCGCCTCTTCCGCGCCGCTCTGGCCTCCAGTGACGCGCCGTGGCTCCAGGACGCCGACGTCCTCGTGCGCGGCCCGGAGGAGCTTCCCGAGGACGCCCTGCGGGCCGCCGATGCCCTGGGTATCTCTGAGAACCAGGCGTACCAGCAGGTCAGAGCGGTCTGGGGCAAGGTCGATACGGAGGCGCGGGCCCTCATCGGCAGCGCCGGCGAGCTGGCCCTCATCAAGCTCCTAGCCGAGGCCACTGACGTCCGCATCGAACACGTCGCCGCATACTCCGACGGCTTCGGGTACGACATCGCCGTCCACGCGAGGCGGCACCCGCTGCATATCGAGGCGAAAAGCACGGTGCGACGCGGACGGCTGGCCTTCTATCTGTCCCGCCATGAGTACGAGACCATGCGCCGCGACCCGGCATGGCAACTCGTGGCCGTACACCTCACGCAGGACCACAAGATCGCTGCGGTCACATCCGTCTCTGCCGAGTGGATCAGCGCCCAAGTTCCGCAGGACGGGGGCCCTTTCGGGCGGTGGGAGGCGTGTCGTCTCGACGTACCTCCTGACGCGGTCGTCCCAGGCATCCCGCGGCTGGCCCCTTTGCTCGGGGCAGGGACGGCCGGAGCAATGCTTCGAGGCGGCGTGAGCGGCTGAAGGCGGGAGTGCTGTGCTAGGGCTCCCGCCTTCTTCGGAGGGCGCTTACGGCCGCTGGACGCCGAGGTCCGTCAGCAGGAACTCCTCAGCTTCGCCGACCCACGCCTGCAACTCCTGCTCAGGGCAGTCGGCTGCAGGCAGGGCATCCGAGAAGGCTTCCTTAAGGGCCAGCCGCCACTGGTCCGCAGTACCGCGGAGCCGGAAGGGGCCGACCGGCAGCGTGATGCCGTCTTCGTCGACCGCCAGCGGGGCACTCTCGCCGGCCACGGTGACGTCACTGTCGAGTCCGCTTGCAGCAGCGTCGAGCGCTGCGTCCAGTTCAGCGGTGTCGATCCGGCCGACCCAGTGCTGTGTCCCGGCCTGTGCCTCGGCGAGCAGCATGGTGCGGCTCCCCGCGCCATACCCGGTCAGGACAAGCGACCGGCGGGGCGCCTCGGAGCTCGCGCTGCTGGCGTCCCCCGCATCGATAAAGGAGGGGCGAAAGCGCTCAAGGAGGGCGTTGATCCTTCCTGCGAGGAGCGCACGGCGAGCAACGAGAAACTCCCGGAACCCGTCAAATTCCAAGACCCGGGGGTCAGCCGTCGGGACAGCGTGAGCAGCCAGGTCGTCGGCCTGCACCTCCCCGATGTACTCGGCGGGAGACCGGTTCCCGATCATGTTCTTGGCCGTTTGCGGCGAGACGAAGACGATGTTCGCCAGCTCGTTGATCTCCGCCGACGAGTACTTGTTGGGGTGGTTCCGCAGCTGCCCAGCGGGGTGCAGGCTGCTGTACTGCAGCTTGTCGGTCCCTTCGGCAACGGCGGAGATGGGCCCGCCAGCCCACCAGTCCTCCGCGCCGGAATGGGCGGCTGCCAGGTAGGAAAGCATGATGTACGGGCTCTGGATGTTGCGCCCCGACAGATCGCGGGCGCTCACGCGGAAGCCCTTCTCGTCCAGGCGCAGGTTGGCGAGGAGTGCTCGAACAGGCTCGTCGGAGTCAAGGGCGTTGACATCCTGGGTCAGGGCGCTGTCCGTCGCACCGCCGTAGCGGTTGCTTCCGGACGCAGCGAGGAACCAGTAGAGCAGCCCTTTCTCCACCTCAGGGTCTACCTTGGCGCTGGCAGGCAGCCGGCCATAGAAGACGATCAGCGGGTGCAGGACCGAGACGGATGAAAGGAGTGCCGAGGTCGGGACGAGCAGCTGCTCGGAGAGCAGCGGGACGACGCGCTCGAGTCCGCGGCGCACCCGCTCCCAGCCCTCCGCCACGGACTCCCGACTCGCTGTCGTCAGTCTGGAGACGGACGAGGTTCGCTTGCCGGAGATGGACAGGCTGAGCGTGATCGCCTTGATGAGGAAGTTGGTGTCGACGGCCCGGTAGCCGTGGTCAGCCCACCGCGCCGACTCCTTCTCCAGCTCTCCAAGGAATCCCGGCGACCGGGCGGAGAGCGTCGCCATCGCAAGGTCCGTCGTCTTCAAGGGGCGGCCGCCGCTGTTGACGCGGACAAAGATCTGGGTGACCTCCTCGTAGCCGAAGCCGTGTAGGACCTCCATGTGGAAGTCGCGCTGCGAGATCGATTCCAGTGCCTTGAGGCGGCGCCCAATTTCCGCGTTGTCGATGGACAGCCCCGCCGAGCGGAGCTGCATCTGCAGCGTGAACGAGTCGGCCTCAGGACCGACGACGTCGTAGACCCTGACCCACTTCGGACTCCTGAGCGTGGCGTTGCTCTGGTTCTGAAACGCCTCGGTCTCGATGTTGAAGACGATCTGCGCTGCGGGATGGTCCTTGAAGACGCGGTACAGCGAGGTGAGTCGCTGCTGCCCGTCGAGCAGATACAGCGGCATGACGCTGGGAAGCCCCTGACTGGATCCTGTGGCCGCTGTGCGCGTCTCGGCTCCCTCGTCCGTCTTCCACAGCAGGAGCGTCCCAGCCGGATATCCGAGGTACAGCGACTCCACGAGCTTTGCGACCTGCGAGGCCCGCCAGACATAGCCCCGCTGGATTTCGGGGAGCATGATCTCCCCGTCGGCGATCTGGCCGATGAGCGACTTGATGTCGCGGTTCGTGCGTTCGACTGCCATGCGTTGGCGCCCCCACCCCTACTGCTCCCCACCAGGCCGCGTTCGACCCGGGGCCAGCGCGATCACAACTGCGCTGGTCAATACGGTAGACGAAGGAGACGGGCCCCGCGCCGGGCCCTGCCGGATCCGCATGCAGAGGCCCCGGGCTCGGCGCCGCTACTCCTCCTGTTCCTCTCGGAGTGCCGCCGCGCCTCGGCGCGATCGGACCGCAGCGCAGACGATCGCGCAACTCTCCTCAGCCGCATCGTGCTCCCAGAACCGGAGGACGAGCCACCCAGCTTCCTCGAGGCGCGCATCCGTATCCCTGTCGCGCTTCACGTTCCTCCCGATCTTCTCTCGCCAGTAGTCGGGGTTCGTTTTCGGCGGCACGAAGTGCTCCGGGCATCCGTGCCAGAAGCAGCCGTCGACAAAGACTGCGACGCGGGCCGGACGGAAGACGAGATCCGCTGTACGGCGCATCTTCGGGAGCGGCTTGGCAGCCACCCGGTAGCGGAGGCCCGCCGCATGGACGAGGGAGCGCAGCGCACGCTCCGGGGAGGTGTCCCGGTTCCGGTTTCCCAACATGCTGCGGCGGTTCGCAGCGGAGGACGCCCAGGATCCATCTGGTGGAGACCAGCCACCAGTGGCCGACTCTCGAGGCAGCGAGTTCATCAACTCCCAAGTATGGCCGATGCGGCTTGGACCTGATCCTGGGGCGCAGATCCGTGCCCCACCCTCGCTCCGAGTGCTGTGGAAGACTGCCGCCATGCTGCGCGAACCAACTGAACTGGAGATCGGCGAGGACGGTTCCAGGCTCCGTCGTGCCCGTACGTGACGAGCATCTTCTTCTCGTCCCGCATCTTGTAGCCGGTGTTCAGGCAGTCGACGACGTTGCGTCCGAGCCGGTCCACCGCGGCCGCGACCAGTCCGTCGTACGGGCCCCTCTCGTCACGGAGCCAGGGGCCAAGGCTCGGGCGGGTCACGGGATCCGTGGCGCCGGAGACCTCCCAGTCGTCCGCCCAGCCGATGATGTGGGCCCCGACGGCGGCGGCGGCCGTGAGCACGTTCTCTCGCTGGCGCTCAGGCGAAGACGTCGCCAGCTTCACGCGTGACAGCCGCCGCACTCCGAGCAAGCACTTGCCGCATCCGTCGTAGGGTCGTTCGATCGTGTTGAGGTCCGTACCGCGCATTCTTCTCTCCGTTCGAGCCCGCATCGTACGGAGAATCGGCGGCCACGCCCCTGCTGAATGATCTTGGTCAGCCGAGGAAGCTCAGACGCACCTGCCGGTCGGGATTCGAGACGTTGGTGTCCACCAGGCAGACGGACTGCCAGGTGCCGAGTTGCAGCCGTCCGCCGACCACCGGGAGCGTGGCGTGCGGGGCGACGATCGCCGGGAGGACGTGGTCGCGGCCGTGTCCGGGACTGCCGTGGCGGTGCTGCCAGCGGTCGTCGGCGGGCAGCAGGCTGTGCAGGGACGCCAGGAGGTCGTCGTCGCTGCCGGCGCCGGTCTCGATGAGGGCGATGCCCGCGGTGGCGTGCGGCACGAAGACGTTGAGCAGGCCGTCCCGGCCGGCCGCCGCCTCGTGCAGGAAGGCCTCGCAGTCACGGGTGAGGTCGATGACCCGTTCCGTGGAGCCGGAGGAGAGGGAGAGGACCCGGGTGGTGAACGCGTCAGACATGCCACCATCCTGACCCACGGGTGCCGCTGCACCGCGGACCCGGCGCCGGCGTCCCCGTCGGGCGCGGGCGCCTCGGCGCGTTGCGGCGGCGGGAAGATCCACGCACCGCACACCGTTGGTAGAACCGTGAACGACATTGAGGTGGTCGTGGTGGGTGCCGGGCAGGCCGGGCTGTCCAGCGCCTATCACCTGCGGCGCAGCGGTCTCCTGCCCGACCGCGACTTCGTGGTGCTGGACCACTCCCCCGCCCCGGGCGGCGCCTGGCAGTTCAGATGGCCTTCGCTGACCTACGGGAAGGTGCACGGCATGCACTCGCTGCCGGGCATGGAACTGGCGGACGCGGATCCCGGGCGGCCGTCCTCGGAAGTGATCGGCGCCTATTTCGACCGGTACGAGCACGCCTTCGACCTGCGGGTGCGGCGCCCGGTGGACGTGCGGGCCGTACGCGAGGGTGCGGCCGGGCGGCTGCGGGTGGAGACCTCCGCCGGGGTCTGGACGGCGCGCGCGCTGATCAACGCCACCGGCACCTGGGACCGGCCGTTCTGGCCGCGCTACCCGGGACAGGGGTCCTTCCGCGGACGGCAGGTGCACACCGCGGGGTATCCGGGCCCCGAGGCCTTCGCCGGGCAGCGGGTGGTCGTGGTGGGCGGGGGTGCTTCGGGCACCCAGCATCTGCTGGAGATCGCCCCGTACGCGGCCGCGACCACCTGGGTCACCCGGCGGCCGCCGGTCTTCCGGGAAGGCCCGTTCGACGAGGACGCGGGGCGGGCCGCGGTCGCCCTGGTGGAGGAGCGGGTGCGCCGGGGACTGCCGCCGCAGAGCGTGGTGTCCGTGACCGGGCTGCCCCTCGACGAGAGGATCCGGCAGGGCCTGGCGGACGGGGTGCTGGACCGCCGGCCTCCGTTCCACCGGATCGCCCCGGACGGCGTCGAGTGGCGGGACGGTCGGCGCGTGGCAGCCGACGTCATCCTGTGGGCGACCGGGTTCCGACCCGCCTTCGACCACCTCGCGCCGCTGCGGCTGCGAGGTCCCGGCGGCGGAATCCGCATGGAGGGCAGCCGGGTGGCCGCCGATCCGCGCATCCACCTGGTGGGATACGGGCCGTCGGCCTCGACCGTCGGCGCCAACCGCGCCGGCCGGACGGCCGTACGGGACATCGGACGACTGCTGGCCGGCCGGTCCGGGGCGAGCGGGCCGGCGGGAGCCTCCGCGCAGCCGGTCGCCGCCTGACGCCCCGGGAGCCCGGGCTGCCCCTCAGCCGGCCTTCGCGGAGGCGCTGTGCCGGTTGTGGTTGAACTCGGCGACGTTGCGCTGGTGCTCGGCGTAGTCGGAGGTGAAGCGCGTGTCACCCGGCTTGACGGTGACGAAGTACAGCCAGTCGCCCGGAGTCGGGTTGATGGCGGCACGCATGGCGTCCGCACCCGGGTTGCCGATCGGGGTGGGCGGCAGGCCCATGCGCTGGTAGGAGTTGTAAGGGCTCTTGATGCGGGTGTCCTTGTCGGTCGTGGCCAGGGAGGAACGGCCCAGCGCGTAGTTGATGGTGGAGTCCATCTGCAGCGGCATGCCGCGTTCCAGGCGGTTGAAGACGACCCGGGCCACCTTGCCCATGTCCGCTTTGGTGGCGGCTTCCGCCTGGACGATGCTGGCGATGGTGACGGCCTGGTAGACGTTCATCGCGTTGCGCTGCGCGCCGGCCGCCACCGGGGCGCCGTTGAACTTCTTGTCGGCGGTGTCGACCATCGCCGACAGGAGTTTGGCGGGGGTGGCGCCCTTCAGCGGGTAGGTCGCCGGGAACAGGTAGCCCTCCGGGTTGCCGTCGGCGTCGCTCGGCAGTTTCAGGTGCGCCTTGGCCACGGACTTCCGGGTGGTGCCCGCGGGCAGTTCGAGCGCCTTGTCGACGGCCTGGTACACCTGGCCGGCGCGCCAGCCCTCCGGGATCACCAGGGAGGTGGGCTTGGTGTCCTCGGCGCCTTCCGTGGTCAGCAGCGGTACCGCCACGGCGGTGCCGGCCACGACGGCTCCGGTCGCGATGAGGGCGATGCGGCCCCGGCGCGTCAGTCGGATCCTGCTCCGTGACGGAGTGTTCGTCTGCATGCGGGCACGGTAACCCGCATATGGCAATAAACCCGGCATATCTTCATTTTGTCGGCTCCAGTCGGGCGTCCCTGTCGACGAGTGCCGCGTACCGTCCACCGAGCCCCAACAGCTCCTCGTGCGTGCCGCGTTCGGCCGTACGCCCGGCATCGAGGACGACGATCTGGTCGGCCCCCCGAATGGTGGACAGCCGATGGGCGATGGTCAGCGTGGTCCGATCGGCGGACAGCGCGTCGATGGCCTGCTGCACGGCCGCCTCGGTCCGGGTGTCGAGGGCGCTGGTCGCCTCGTCCAGGATGAGCACCGGCGGATCGCGCAGGATGGTGCGGGCGATGGCCAGCCGCTGCTTCTCACCCCCGGAGAAGCGGTGGCCCCGTTCGCCGACGACGGTGTCGTACCCGTCGGGGAGAGCGGCGATGTGGTCGTGGATCTGCGCGGCCTCGGCGGCCTGCCGGAGTTCGTCGTCGGTCGCGTCCGGTCTGGCGAAACGGAGGTTGTCCGCGACCGAGGCGTGGAAGAGGTACGTCTCCTGGGAGACGACGCCGACCGCGCGGGCGAGGGTGTCGAAGTCCAGGTCGCGCACGTCGAAGCCGTCCAGGGTGACGCGGCCGCCGGTGACGTCGTACAGCCGCGGCACCAGGTAGCCGAGGGTGGACTTGCCGGCTCCGGTGGGCCCGACGACGGCGAGGCTGCTGCCCGCCGGCACGGTGAGGTCGACACCGTCCAGCACCGGCCCGCCCTTGCCGTCGTAGCGGAAGGACACACCCTCGAAGCGGACCTCGCCCTTGATCTGGTCGAGATGGACGGGCCGCTCCCGCTCGGTGATGTCGATCGGCAGGTCGAGGTACTCGAAGATCCGCTGGAAGAGCGCCAGCGAGGTCTGGATCTGCACGCCGGTCGACAGCAGGCTGACCGTCGGACGGAACAGCCCCTGCTGGAGGGAGACGAAGGCGACGATCGTGCCGATCGAGACGTCCGGGCCGCCCATCCTCAGGGCCATGCCGGCGGTCCAGTAGATCACCGCCGGCATGGCGGCCATGACGATCGTGATGACGGCCATGCGCCAGCGGCCGGCCATGCTGGACCGGATCTCCAGGTCGACCAGACCTTCGGACTCCTGCGCGAAGGATCGGGTGAGCGAATCGGAGCGGCCCATCGTGCGGCCGAGGAGGATGCCGCTCACCGACAGCGACTCGGTGACGGTGGCCGCCATGGCCGCCATCTGCTTCTGGCGCTGCGTGGTGATCTTCTTGCGCTCTCTGCCGACCCGGCGGCTGATCCACACGAAGACCGGGAGCAGGAGGAGCGAGACGAGGGTGAGGCGCCAGTCCAGGGCGACCATGGCCACCACGGTGGCGACGACGCTGGTGAAGTTGGAGACCAGCGAGGTGGCGGTGGAGGTGACGGTGGCCTGCATGCCTCCGATGTCGTTGGCGATCCGCGACTGCACCTCGCCGGTGCGCGTGCGGGTGAAGAAGGCCAGGGACATGCGCTGGAGGCGGCCGTAGACCGCGGTGCGCAGGTCGTGCATGACGCGCTGGCCGACCGTGGTGGAGATCAGGGTCTGCAGCACGCCGAACACACTGGTCAGGACGGCGCTGAGGATCATGCCGAGGGCGAGCAGCCCGAGCAGGCCGGTGCGCCCCTCGGGGATGGCGACGTCCAGGATCTCCTTGAGCAGGAACGGCGTGGCCACCGAGACCAGCGAGGAGGCGCCGACGAGCAGGCCGACCACCGCGAGGCGGCCTCGATAGGGGCGGAAGAGGCGCAGAATGCGGCGGACCTGCCGGGGCTGCCCCTGGGCGTCGGCAGGCGGGGTCCAGGAGGGTGCGTGATCGGGATGCATGGGCTCCTACGGGTGCTGAGGCGACGACTGCCGGGGCGTACGCGACACCTCCGGGCTGCCGACCATAGCTCATTGTTACCTATACTCACAATGAACGGTGTCCTGATATCGTTCCCGCATGACCACCCCGGATCCCGACGGGCTGCTGGCCGAGCAGCTCCTGCGCTTCACCCGCCGGGTGCACCGCATCCAGAAGCGCCACCTGCTGCAGCGCGACCTGGGCGTCACCCCCGCCCAGTCCCGGCTGCTTCGCACCCTCGCGCAGTACGGCGCGCCGCCCCGCATGGCCGATCTCGCCCAGCGGCTGGAAGTGGTCCCGCGGGCGGTGACGACGCTGGTCGACGGGCTGGAGGCGAACGGCAAGGTACGCCGGGTACCCGATCCCGCCAACCGCCGGGTGATCCGCATCGAGCTCACCGAGGAGGGCCGCGCGGCTCTGCGCGAGTTGCGGGCCGCCCGCAGGTCGGCCGCGGAGGAGATCCTCGCACCGCTGAGCCCGGAACAGCGCGACGTCCTCGGCGGGCTGCTGGACACCCTGATCGACGGCACGCCGGCCGGCACCTGCTGAATCCCCGTTCCGGCGCCGCGGTCCGGCGAACCGCGGCGGCCCGACGGCAGCCTGAGGCGGCGCGGGCAGTCCGTGGCAGGGCGCGGGCGGTCCGTGGCAGGGCGCGGGCAGTCCGTGGCAGGGCGCGGCCAGGCGGTGGCGGCCCGCGGGGACCGGGACTCCCGGGACCGGGTCCCCCTTCCGCACCCGCCTTACCCGGCGGACGCCGGGACCTCCGCGCCGGGGCTCAGGCCGCCAGATCGGCCCGGTCGCCCATCACCACCACCGGGTGTCTGGCCGGATCCAGGGTGCGGAGGAGGTACTCCATGGCCGACTTCGACACGCTCACGCACGCCGAGGTCCCCCGGCCGTGGTCCATGTGGATCCAGATGCTGCCGCCCTTGGACCGGCCCTGGGGGCGGGTCGGGTCGTTCGGCGGGGTGTGCTTGACCCGGTTGTAGTCGATGGCGATGACGTAGTCGAAGTCGTGCCAGTAGGCCCTGCCCCAGGAACGCGGGGCCGCGAACGCGGCGGAGCGGGTGTAGGGCAGCTTGCTGCCCGGGTCCTTCAGGACTCCGCCCGCGTCGGTGAGGGTGTACACGCCGACCGGAGTGCGCTTGTCGCCCTCGTGGTGGTCCGGCGTCCAGCCCTTGGTTCCGTTGTGCGCGGGCCAGCTGCGGGCGCGCTTCCAGGCGCCGCCGGAGGCAGACCTGGTGTAGAGCACCAGTGTTGCGTTCGCGGAGTCGCGGCCGTCGCCGTAGACGGCCACCACCTGGCCGGAGTCGTCGGGGATCCGCTTGCGGAGACGGTCGCCGACGCCCGGGACGTGCGTCGGGTCCGCGGCATCGGCGCTCGGGCTCGTGGCCGGCGGACCCGAAGCCGCCGCGGCCTCGCCCCCCTGCCCTGCGGCCGGGCCGCCGCACCCGGTCAGCGCCGCCGCGATCACCCCGAAGGCCACTGCCGCCGCCACAACTCGCCCGCCTCCGCCGCCGTCTCGCATCGGCCCATCATGACACCGCCTCGGGGAAGCGCGGCACGGAGGGACCGGCATGCCCGCCACTGCGGCGTCGGGAAACCGCACGGCCGGAGGTCCCGACACCGGGTGCCCGGCGCCGCGGGACAGCGGAGCGGTGTCCCGCAGTCGAGGGATGTCGATGGAAGTCGATGGAAATCGAGGGGAGTCGAGGGGAGTCGAGGGGAAGGGACGGCGCCGGCGGGGACCGGGAGCGGCGGGACTCCCGGTCGAACGCGGACGGAACCACTCCGGGACGGGTCACGGCGATCGGCCCGGACGGCCGGGAAAACCGTTTGAATTCCCGCCCGTTCCGGCCCCAATCTTGCACGGTTTGCTGGCGGCGGCCGGACCCCGAGCCCGGACGCCGCACTCCGGACGGGCGCGCCCGCCCGGCGGACGCCAGCGCCCCCTCCCGTCCGAGCCCCTGGAACGTGATGCGGATCCAAGACCTTCCCTATCAGGACCCCGGCCTGCCGGACACGCGTTCGGGCTCCCGGTTCCTGTGGTGGCTCGGCCGCCACCAACTCAGCGGTCAACTCAAGTCGCTGGCCTGGGGGCTGCTGCACTTCGCGGCGGTTTCCGCGCTGCCGTTCTGCGTCGGGGTCGCCGTCCAGGCCGTCGTGGACCGCTCCGGTGCCCGGCTCGCCCTCGCCGGCGGGCTGCTGGCGCTGTGCGGGGCGGCGACCGCGCTCGGCGACACCTTTCTGCACCGGGCCGCGGTCACCAACTGGATCACCGCGGCGGCCCGCGTCCAGCAGCTCCTCGCCCGCCAGGCAGCGTCGCTGGGATCGGCACTCACCCGTCGTGTCGCGGCCGGAGAGGTGGTGGCCGTCTCGACCGGCGACGTCGAGAAGATCGGCTGGCTGGTGGAGGCCGTCTCCCGGTTCACCGCCGCGGCACTCACCGCCCTTCTGGTCTGCGTCGGGCTGCTCGTCTACCAGCCGGCGCTCGGCCTCGTCGTGGCCGCCGGGCTGCCCGTGGTGGCACTCGCCCCCCTGCCGCTGCTGCCGTCCGCGACCCGGCGCGCCGACGCGCAGCGCGAGAAGGCCGGCCGCGCCACCGAACTGGCCTCCGACACCGTGGCCGGGCTGCGCGTACTGCGGGGCATCGGCGGTGAGCAACTGTTCCTGGACCGCTACCGCCGAGCCTCGCAGGAGGTGCGGCAGGCGGCCGTGCGCAGCGCCCGGATGTGGTCGCTGATCGCGGCCGGGCAGGTGCTGATGCCCGGCCTGCTGCTGATCGCGGTGGTGTGGTACGGCGTCCACCTCGCTCGGCAGGGGCGCGTCTCCGTCGGCCAACTGGTCACCGTGTACAGCTCGGTGATGGTCCTCGCCTACCCGCTTCGGCACTTCGAGGAGATCGCGATGGCCTACTCCTTCTCACGGCCGTCGGCCCGGCGGGCGGCCCGCGTGCTGTCGCTGCGACGGTCCACCGGCCCTGGTGGGCCGCACCCGGACGGGGCGCCGTCCGCTGCCCCGTCGTCCGGCACCCCACCGGTCGGGCCGCCCGACGGCGCCCCGCCGGCCGGCCTGCCGCACGGAGACCTGTACGACCCGGCCACCGGTCTGCTCGCACCGGCCGGACTGCTGACCGCCGTGGTGTGCGGCGACCCGGACGCCGCGGGGCTCCTGGCGGAACGGCTGGGCGGGCACGCCTGCGACTCGGGGGCGGGACTCCCGGCAGACGCGGGCGACTGCGCCGTCCCGGTGCTGCTGGGCGGCGTGCCGCTCGACGGACTGCCGCTCGCCCTCGCGCGGGCGGCCGTGCTGGTGCAGGACAAGGACCCGGTGCTGCTGTCCGGTTCGCTGCGGGAACTGCTGGACGTGCCCGCCTCCGGTGCCGTGGACGCGCGCGAGGCACTGACCGCCGCTCAGTGCGACGACGTGCTGGAGGCGCTGGCGCAGGGCTCGCTCGGCGACGGTGACCCGATGGCGGCACGGATCACCGAGCGCGGGCGCTCCCTCTCGGGCGGCCAAAGGCAGCGGCTCGCGCTCGCCAGGTCGCTGCTGGCGGACCCGGAGGTGCTCGTCCTGGACGAGCCGACCTCGGCGGTCGACTCCCACACCGAGGCGAGGATCGCGGCGGGCCTGCGGCTGCTGCGGTCTGGGCGCACCACGCTGGTCTTCACCTCCTCTCCCCTGCTACTGGAGCGCGCGGACCGGGTCGTGCTGGTGCACGGAGGCCGGACGGTGGCATGCGGCACGCACCGGGACCTGCTCCGTACCGAGCCGCGGTACCGGGCCGTGGTCACCCGGGAGGCCGAGGAGGAGACCTCACCCGGCGGAGCAGCCGGCCCCGCCACCGCTTCGCCCGGCGCGGTGGGCGGTACCGGCGGGACCGGGATGCATCGGCGGGCCGCCGCACCGCCGGGAGGGCATCCGGCACCCGGCGGCCGCGAAGTCGCGGACACACGTCGGTCACGAGTCACCGAGGAGACCGCATGATCGGTGTGGCGCCTCCGGCGTACGACCCCGCCTCCCCCGAGACGGCCGGCATCCTGCCCGTGGGCACCCCGGCGACCGTCCGCGCCTATGTAGCCGAACTGTTCCGCCGGCACCGCCGGGACCTCCTGCTGCTGGTCGCCGTCAACACGGTCGCCGTCGTCGCCTCGATGGTCGGACCGTGGCTGCTGGGCGATCTCGTCGAGCGGGTCTCGGACGGCGCGCGGAACATCCCCCTGGCACGCACCACCGCGCTGTTCCTGTCGGCGCTGGTCGTGCAGGCGGTGTTCGTGCGTCAGGTTCGGCTGCGTGGGGCGATGCTGGGCGAGCAGGTGCTGGCCGACCTGCGGGAGGACTTCCTCGTCCGGTCCGTGGGGCTGCCGCCCGGGGTGCTCGAACGCGCGGGGACGGGGGATCTGCTGTCCCGCATCACCACGGACATCGACCGGCTGGCCAACGCGATGCGGGAGGCCGTGCCGCAACTGGCGATCGGCGTGATGTGGACGCTGCTCCTCCTCGGCGGGCTCGTCGTCACGGCACCGCCGCTGGCGCCCGCCGTGCTGCTCGCCCTGCCTGTGCTGATCGCGGTGTGCCGCTGGTACTTCCGCCGCGCGCCGTCGGCTTACCGCTCCGAGGCCGCGGGGTACGCGTCCGTCGCAGCCGCCCTCACCGAGACCGTCGACGCGGGCCGCACCGTCGAGGCGCACCGCCTCGGCGAGCGCCGTGTCCGGCTGTCGGAGCGCCGGATCCGGGAGTGGACGGCATGGGAGCGCTACACCCTGTGGCTCCGGTCGGTGCTCTTCCCGGCCATCAACGCCGTGCATGTGACCGTGCTCGGCTCGGTTCTGGTGATCGGCGGTGTGCTCGTGCTGCACGGCAGGATCGGGGTGGGCCAGCTGACGACGGCCGCGCTGATCGCACAGATGCTCGTGGACCCGGTGGACCTCATCCTGCGCTGGTACGACGAGCTGCAGGTGGCGCAGGTGTCACTGGCCCGGCTGGTCGGTGTCCGCCACATCGACCCGGACACCGGCGAGGGGACTCTCGTCCCGGACGGGCGGGAGGTGCGGGCCGAGCGGGTGTGCTTCGGCTACCGGGAGGGCGTGGACGTCCTGCGCGAGGTGTCCCTCACGGTCTCCCCCGGCACCCGGCTGGCGCTGGTGGGGCCCTCCGGCGCCGGGAAGTCCACGCTGGGCCGGTTGCTCGCCGGGATCTACGGCCCCCGGGCCGGCCGGATCACCCTCGGCGGTGCCGAACTGTCCGGGATGAGCGCCGAGCGGGTCCGCTCCCAGGTGGCTCTGGTCAACCAGGAGCACCATGTGTTCGTCGGCTCGCTGCGCGACAACCTGCTGCTCGCCGTGGACCGCGCCCGGCTCCCCGGGGACGTGGAAGGCGACGGGGGCAGGGACGGCGACGGGGACGGGGGCGGCTCGGGTGGGGACACCGGTGACTGCTCCGGTGCGCGCTTCGACGAGGAGCTGTGGACGGCCTTGCGGGCCGTCGACGCCGAAGGCTGGGCCCGCGCGCTCACCGCCGGGCTGGACACCGAGGTCGGCTCGGGCGGGCTGGCGCTCACCCCTGCCCAGGCCCAGCAGATCGCGCTGGCCCGGCTGGTGCTGGCCGACCCGCACACGCTGGTCCTGGACGAGGCGACCTCGCTCCTGGATCCGCGCGCGGCACGGCATCTGGAGCGGTCG
This sequence comes from Streptomyces sp. MS06, assembly GCF_047200655.1. Lineage (NCBI taxonomy): Bacteria > Bacillati > Actinomycetota > Actinomycetes > Kitasatosporales > Streptomycetaceae > Streptomyces > Streptomyces sp. MS06. The sequence continues at coordinate 67,560 of NZ_JBJZOJ010000031.1, read as the reverse complement.
CTGGCCCGGGTGCTGGACGGCCGCACGGTGGTGGCCATCGCCCACCGGCTGCACACCGCGCACGACGCCGATGTGATCGCCGTCGTGGAGGGCGGGCGGATCAGCGAGCTGGGCCGCCACGAGGAGCTGGTCGCCGCCGGCGGCGCCTACGCGGCGCTGTGGCGGTCGTGGCACGGCTGACCGGCACCGGTTGCCCCGCACCGGCCACCGGCGCCGGAACCGGGGGCTGCACGGGAGACCTGCAGGGGAGACCAGGGGCACCCTGCACCCGTACGGGACGGCACCCACGGCAGGAGGAAGAGGCGAGAGCGCTTCCCGGACCCCGTGACCGCGGTCGCGGTGCGGGGTGCGCCGGCCGCGCCCGTGCAGGCAGGCGGCCGGCAGGACCGGGGCTCGGCGCGCTCGGCGGTGCTGCGGCACACTCGTGCGCCGCGTGCCGTTGCGCGGTGCCGAAAAGGGGTGGAAGGCTGGATATCGGCACCAGCCGAGGCTGCGTCCGGGACCGCCGGTCCGGGGGCGGGCGGAGTACCCGTCTGGTGCGGCGACGGCCCTCCGCCGACCACGGTGAGACCGGGCGCGTCCCCACCACCTGGAGGTACCCGTGAACAGCGCCGACGGCCACGGATGGGGAGACGACGTCTACCAGCCGGACGGGGACGAGCAGCGCGAGGACACCGGCCTGCTCGACGCGGAGGACACCCTGGAGGACGACGGCGTCGACGATCCCCTGGACCGCGGCTGGTCTCCCCCGGAGAGACCGCTGGCGGCGGACCACGTGGGCGTCACGGCCGAGGAGCGCCGGCGGGGGGAGACGCTGGACCAGCGACTTTCGGAGGAGGTGCCCGACCCGTCGGTGCCCGACGGCGACGGTATCGGCGACTGCGCGGGCACCGACGGCGAGCCGCTGGACAACGAGGTCGGCGGCGTGCGCTCCGGCCGGCTCGTCGCCCCCGACGAGGGAACCCACGAGGACGAGGAGAGCGCGCTGGTGGCCAGCGACGTCGGTATCGACGGGGCGGCCGCCTCGGCCGAGGAGGCCGCGGTGCACATCGTCGACGAGGACACGCTCTCCGGCTGACGTCGTATCCGTCCCGACCCGTCCCGACCCGTCCGACCCGCTCGCCCCGAGCGCCACCCGAGGAGTCGCCATGCAGCAGGACAAGCACCCCGGCTACCACCCGGTCGTCTTCCGGGACCGGGCGGCCGGCTACGCCTTCCTGACCCGGTCCACCGCGACCAGCGCACAGACCATCGAGTGGGACGACGGTGAGACCTATCCGGTGGTGGACGTGGAGATCTCCTCGGAGAGCCACCCCTTCTACACCGGTAAGGCGCGGACCGTGGACACGGAGGGCCGTATCGCCCGCTTCGAGAAGCGCTACGGCGGCCAACCGGGCGGGCCCTCCGCCGACGGTTCCGGCGGAGGCGGAGCAGCCTGAACGCGGCCGGGCACCCCGCGGATGTCCGACCGGCGCCGTCACGGGCGGCGCAGGGCCGGATGTGACTGCCGGGGAGGCCCCGTGCGGGGCGGGTGCTCCTGGTGTCACCCCGCTCCGGCGGGCGGCGACCGCACCGGTCGCCGCGGCAGCGGTCAGATGAAGTTGAGCGCGGCCGCCCCGCCCACTCCGCCGAGCACCATGAACGCCGGCATGAGCACCTTGAGCTCCACCCAGCTGCCGGCCCGGAACCGCATCGCCTTCGGCGGCCCGATGGGGTACCAGCGCTTGCGGCCCACCGGGATCGGCCACAGTATCGGGCAGCCGGACACGGTCAGCGCGTCCCCGATGTCGTGCACCAGCGCTCCCAGCACGATCGGCAGTCCCAGCCAGGCGTACTCCTGACCGGGGGCGGTGAACAGCCAGTCCGATCCGTTGCCCGGTTTGTCCAGCACTCCGGCGAGGATCCACGCGCTGGTCGCCGCCAGCAGCCAGACCAGGACATCGCTGCTGGAACCGCGGGCCGCCCGCCACAGCAGTCCCTCGATGGCCAGCACCATGTGCACGAAAAGGATTGCCAGCACGGCCCAGCGGCCCCCGGTGACCGCGACCACCGCGGTGCCGGCACCTATCAGGACGGCCCACAGCCAGGTGTGCGTGAGCGTGCGGTGCCCCCCGGAGCGGCGCCCGTCGCCCTTCATCCGGGTCGCCTTGTACACGGCACCGGACAGCGCGTCGACGATCTCGCACAGCCAGCGGGACACCGGGCCGAAGGCGCGGGAGATGGTGGCCGCCTTGTGATCGAGATCCGGTGCGAGTGCCGCGCCCGCGCAGATCAGTGCGCCGGAGAGCAGAACCGGCCAGGGCATCGCGTGCCCGGCCGCGGCGGCCGCCGCTCCGACGCCGAGCCAGGCCGCGGCGCCCGACAGTGAGTGTGCTGGTCCCATCATGGCCTTCGCCCGCCCCATTCCTTGTGCCCCGCGGTCCGGTTGACCGGGTGCCTTGACGCTCCGTCGGCGACACAGGGTAGCGGTCGTGATCATCGCGCCCGCATCCGATTCCCGCATCGGGCAGCAGGGCAGGCAAGATGGGGGCGTGACCCTCATCGACCAGCTGCCGCAGACCGCCGACCCCGACACCCTGTACGAAGCCTTCGAGTCCTGGGCCCGGGACCGCGGTCTCACCCTCTATCCCCACCAGGAGGAGGCACTGATCGAGGTGGTGTCCGGCGCGAACGTGATCGTGTCGACGCCCACCGGTTCCGGCAAGAGCATGATCGCGGCGGGTGCCCACTTCGCGGCGCTGGCCCGGGACGAGGTCACCTTCTACACGGCTCCGATCAAGGCGCTGGTGTCGGAGAAGTTCTTCGAGCTGTGCAAGCTGTTCGGCACGGAGAACGTGGGCATGCTCACCGGCGACGCCTCGGTCAACGCCGACGCCCCGGTCATCTGCTGCACCGCCGAGGTTCTCGCCTCCATCGCGTTGCGCGACGGCAGGGATGCCGACATCGGCCAGGTCGTCATGGACGAGTTCCACTTCTACGCCGAGGCGGACCGCGGTTGGGCCTGGCAGATCCCGCTGCTGGAGCTGCCGCAGGCGCAGTTCGTGCTGATGTCGGCCACTCTGGGCGACGTGTCGTTCTTCGAGGGGGACCTGACGCGCCGCACGGGCCGTCCCACCGCGGTGGTCCGCTCGGCCACCCGCCCGGTACCGCTGTCGTACGCCTACCGGTACACGCCGATGACGGAGACCCTCACCGACCTGCTCGAGACCAAGCAGGCTCCGGTCTACATCGTGCACTTCACCCAGGCGCAGGCCGTGGAGCGGGCGCAGGCACTGATGAGCATCAACATGTGCACCCGCGAGGAGAAGAACCGGATCGCCGAACTGATCGGCAACTTCCGCTTCACCACCAAGTTCGGCCGCAACCTCTCCCGATACGTGCGGCACGGTATCGGGGTGCACCACGCCGGCATGCTGCCCAAGTACCGGCGGCTGGTGGAGAAGCTCGCCCAGGCCGGCCTGCTGAAGGTGATCTGCGGCACCGACACCCTCGGCGTCGGCGTCAACGTCCCCATCCGCACGGTGCTGTTCACTGCGCTCACCAAGTACGACGGCACCCGCGTCCGCACGTTGCGCGCCCGCGAGTTCCACCAGATCGCGGGCCGCGCCGGGCGCGCCGGGTTCGACACCGAGGGGTTCGTCGTCGCGCAGGCGCCCGAGCACGTCATCGAGAACGAGAAGGCCCTCGCCAAGGCCGGCGACGATCCGAAGAAGCGCCGCAAGGTGGTCCGCAAGAAGGCGCCCGAGGGCTTCGTCGCCTGGACGGAGAACACCTTCGACAAGCTGATCACCTCCCAACCGGAGCCGTTGACCTCCCGCTTCCGGGTGACGCACACCATGCTGCTGTCGGTGATCGCCCGGCCCGGCAACGCGTTCGAGGCGATGCGCCGCCTGCTGGAGGACAACCACGAGCCGCGCAAGCAGCAACTGCGGCACATCCGGCGGGCCATCGCCATCTACCGCTCGCTCCTCGACGGCGGCATCGTCGAGAAGCTCGACGAGCCGGACTCCGAGGGCCGTATCGCCCGGCTCACCGTCGACCTGCAGCAGGACTTCGCGCTCAACCAGCCGCTGTCGACCTTCGCGCTGGCCGCGTTCGAACTGCTGGACCCGGAGTCGCCGTCCTACGCACTGGACATGGTGTCCGTCGTGGAGTCCACCCTGGACGATCCGCGGCAGATCCTCGCCGCCCAGCAGAACAAGGCGCGCGGCGAGGCGGTGGCCGCGATGAAGGCGGACGGAGTCGAGTACGAGGAGCGGATGGAGCGTCTCCAGGACATCGGCTATCCCAAGCCGATGGAGGAGCTGCTCTTCCACGCCTACGACACGTACCGCAGGAGCCACCCTTGGGTCGGCGACCATCCGCTGTCCCCGAAGTCGGTGGTACGGGACATGTACGAGCGGGCGCTCTCCTTCACGGAACTGGTCTCCCTCTACGAACTGGCCCGCACCGAGGGTATCGTGCTGCGCTACCTCGCCGGCGCCTACAAGGCCCTGGAGCACACCGTCCCGGACGATCTGAAGTCCGAGGATCTGCAGGATCTGATCGCGTGGCTGGGCGAGATGGTCCGCCAGGTCGACTCCAGTCTGCTGGACGAGTGGGAGCAGCTGGCCAACCCGGAGGAGATGACGGCCGAGGAGGCCCAGGAGAAGGCCGACCAGGTCAAGCCGGTCACGGCCAACGCCCGCGCCTTCCGCGTGCTGGTGCGCAACGCCCTGTTCCGCCGGGTCGAGCTCGCCGCTCTGGACCAGGTGGAGGAACTGGGCGGGATGGACGCGGAGTCCGGCTGGGACGCCGACGCGTGGGGTGAGGCGATGGACGGCTACTGGGACGAGTACGGGGAACTGGGGACCGGACCCGACGCGCGCGGACCGAAGCTCCTGATCATCGAGGAGCAGCCGGAGAACCGGCTGTGGCGGGTGCGGCAGATCTTCGACGACCCGAACGGGGACCACGACTGGGGCATCAGCGCCGAGGTCGATCTGACGGCCTCCGACGCGGAGGGACGCGCGGTCGTGCGGGTCACCGAGGTCGGCCGGCTGTGAACCGGGCCGTGGCGGCCGCGGGGCGGAGGCTCGCGGCCGCCACGGCGGGGACCCGCGGGAGGACACCCTCGGGTCCGGCTCCCCTCGGCACGGCGGGTGAGGGCGGTTGCGCGGCACCCGGTGGCGGTGCGGCGGCACCCGGTGCGCGGTGCGGATCGTCCCCGTCGCGATGGCTTCCGGCATGGTGGATCTCCCCCGTCGAGCTGCGGAGGGCGACGAGCGCGCCGACCCCGCTCACACAGGGTAACCACCCGTACGCCTTCTGCGGCAGGCCTGTGGAAAACCCGCCCGGAGGGGCCGGAGGAGCAGGTCAGAAGTCCGACGCCGAGCTGGGCGCGGGCTGCCGGCTGTCCACACCGAGGTGTTCGCCGACCCGGTTGACCAGCAGGGTCATCTCGTAGCCGATCTGGCCGATGTCGGCTTCCGCACCGCTGAGCACGCACAGGCAACTTCCGTCGCCCGCGGCGGTGACGAAGAGGACCGCGTCGTCGAACTCCACCATGGTCTGCCGCACCGCGCCCGCGCCGAAGTGCCGGCCCGATCCCCTGGCAAGACTGTGCAGGCCGGCCGAGACGGCCGAGAGGTGCTCGGCGTCCTCGCGCCGGAGGCCGGTGCTCGCGCTGGTCACCAGGCCGTCATTGGACAGGACGAGAGCGTGCCGTACGTGGTCGACCCGCTCGGTCAGATCGTCCAGCAGCCAGTCGAGCTTCTGATCATGCGCCATCTTGACTCCCCGTGTGCCGTCTCCTCCTGAAGGAGGACGTCCCCCGTCAGCCTTCCGCAGGATTCCGCGGTCGGGCAAGGAGGATGGGGGCATGGCAGAGAAGATGTCCGACGAGGAGTGGCGGACGTTCGTCACGTCCGGAACCCGCACCGGCAAACTGGCCACCGTCCGGGCCGACGGCAGCCCGCACGTGGCACCGATCTGGTTCGTGCTCGACGTGGACGAGTTGGTGTTCAACACCGGCAGCGAGACCGTGAAGGGCCGCAACCTCGCCCGCGACGGCCGCGTCGCACTGTGCGTGGACGACGACCGGCCCCCGTTCCACTTCGTGGTGCTCCAGGGCAGGGCGCGCGTCTCGGAGCAGCCGGACGAACTGCGCTACTGGGCCACCCGCATCGCCGCACGCTACATGGGCGAGGAGCGCGCCGAGGCGTACGGGGCGCGCAACGCCGTACCGGGAGAACTCGTGGTCCGGGTGGCGGTCGACAAGGTGGTCGCGGTGAAGAACCTGGCCGACTGAGGAACAGCGCCTCGGCCCGCCGAGGAACCGAACCGGCCGGACCGGCATCACCCTGGCCGGCGGACGGGGAAACGGGCGGACGGGACACGGGGACGGTGGACGGACCCGGACCCGGACCCGGGCCCGGACCCGGACACGGCCGGCGGGGAGCGGGGAGGCGTCCGCGGGCGCTCGTGCGGAGGCATGCGCGATCATGCGGTCATGAGCGATGACCGCAGGCACGTGCAGGAGTTCTTCGCGGCCCGGGCCGCAGACTGGGACAGTCGCTTCCCCGACGACGGCCCGGCCTACGCGGCTGCGGTGGCCGAACTCGGGCTGCGGCCCGGGGACCGGGTACTGGACGCGGGCTGCGGCACCGGCCGCGCCCTGCCCCCGCTGCGGACCGCAGTGGGACCGTCCGGCCTCGTCGTCGGTGTCGACCTGACCCCGGCCATGCTCGCGACCGCCGTGCGGGCCGGCCGGGACCGCGAGGGACGGCTGCTGCTCGCCGACGTCTCCGCGCTTCCGCTGCGTTCCGCTTCGCTCGACGCGGTCTTCGCCGCCGGGCTCGTCTCACATCTGCCGCATCCGGCCCGGAACCTGCGGGAGTTGGCCCGAGTGGTGCGCCCGGGCGGACGGCTCGCGCTGTTCCATCCGATCGGCAGGGCGGCGCTCGCGGCGAGGAACGGTCGGCAGATCACTCCCGACGACCTTCGCGCGGAGTCCGTTCTCCGCCCGCTGCTGGCCGGATCCGGCTGGCGCATGACGTCGTACGTCGACCGGGACGACCGGTTCCTGAGCCTTGCCGTCCGGGAGAACCCAGGGCAGCCCGCGGCTTCTCCCGGGCACCGCTGATGGATCCCGGGCGGGCTCCGCACCGGCGCTGCCGACACCCGGCGCCGGGCAACTCCCTGCCCGGCGGGCTGCACCCCTCGGGCGGTCGGGCCGTCCCGGAGGGTGAGTTGGTCGACGGCGGAGGCCGCCGGCCGGCGAGCCCGTGCCTCAGGAACCCGCCGACCGGATGCGGTTCCGGACGGCGGCGCGGTCGATGTCGAGTCGCGCCATGAGCTCTCCCACCGGATCCGGCTGCTCGCAGTCGAGCAGGGCGAGCAGCAGGTGCTCGGGGGCGATGCGCCGACTGCCGGCCTTCCTCGTCTCCGCCAGGGCGCGCGGGAGGACGGCACGGGCGCCGGAGGTGAAGGGGGTGCGCTTGCGCGAGGGCGGAGTCGGCGTCCGCTCGACGCCCTGGACGTCGACGCCCACCGCAGCCAGCGCGGATTGATCAAGGGCGTCGAGAGCAGCACGCGCCCTCTCCAGGTCGGTTCCGAGGACCCGGGCCGAGCCGGGCTCGTGCAGCACTCCCAGGAGGAGGTGCTCGGTGCCGATGCGGCGATCGCCGCGCCGTGCGGCCTCGCCCAGCGCCGCGGTGACGGCCTCACGAGCGCCCGCTGCGAACTGTTCGAACATGATCGTCTCACTTCCCGTACTTGGCGTGCACCGACTGCCGGGAGACGCCCAGGGCGTCGCCGATCTGCTCCCAGGACCAGCCCTGCTCCCTGGCCCGTGCGACGGCTGCGGCTTCGACCTGTTCGGCCAGCCGGTGCAGGGCACCGACGGCCCGCAGTCCCACTGCGGGGTCGTGCGACCTGAGGCGTTCTGAGATGTCTCCCGCTTCCATGCCTGTCAGTCTGGATTGACGGACACTCTCTTGTCAACCCAGACTGACGCCGGTCGTCCCGTCGGGCCGGCTGATGCTCGGTGGCGGCCGGACGTCTGCTGCCGCTCGGCAACCCGGCGGCGGCCGATCGCGTCGGGGCGGGCCTCCGCCGCGAACCCGGGCACCGGCCACGGCGCGTTCGGCGCTCGTACCGGCGTCCCGAAGACCTCCTCGCACCGCCAACCACAGGAGTGACAAGCGGGCTCCGGTCGGATTAGGGTGCGCGCCGTTGGACCAACCCGATGGGGAGGCTCGGATGGCCGGGACGGACGACGGCGCCGTCGCCGCCGAGGACGATGCGCTGTACGTGCTCACCGCGGTGCTGCTGACACCGGCGCAGTTTCCGACGGTGCTGGGTGACGACTACCCGGAGGCCTGCGCGGCCCTCGGCCTCGCCCCTCATGGTGACGGCTACGGCCTGGTGCTCGGCCAGGACGGCGGCGGCGCGCGGTGGACGGTCGCCACCGACGACGTGTCCCTCGTCGCGGTGGCCATCGCCTCGTGGGACTGCGGCATGGAGTACGAGCTGTCGCCCGACGAGCGCTCGGTCGTGGCCGCGCTGCCCGGCTGGCCCCTCGCCGTCGCCGTCGCGGCACCCGGTCTACCGGCCCCGCACGACCCCGTCCCCGAGCCGGGCGACGGTCCGGCGCTGACGCCGCCCGACGTGTCGGTATGGGGCGCGGCCCAGCGGAGACTGGGTGCCGACGAGATCGCGGTGCAGTGGTCGGTGTGGCGGGAGCAGGTCGACGAGGCCGCGTTCGCCCGGCCGGACGGCGCCGCGGACCGTGCACGGCAGGGCGCCCCGACGGCCGCGGGCGGCAGCGGCAGCGGCAGCGCCAGCGGCAGCGGCAGCGGCAGCGGCAGCGGCAGCGGCAGCGGCAGCGGCAGCGGCAGCGAAGAGAACCACCCGTCGGACACTGCCGAGGCTCCGAATGCTCCGGAGTCGCCCGGCGATGACGCGGAGATGTCGCGGGGGCGACGCGGTGCGCGGCGCGTACTCGCAGAGGTGCGGGCCTATCTGGAGGAACCGCCTCCCCTGGGCCGGGTCCGGTCGACCTTCGCCCCGGGTGAGGCACGTACGCTGCGCGCCGACGGCCCCGGCTGGTCTCTGGTGGCCAGGACCGACGACATGGCTTTCGTGCTGCTGGACGACGAACCCGGCGAGGTGGTGCCGGTCGGACGCGGACCGGAACTGCCGGGCCTGCTGGAAGCCCTGGAGAAGATCGCGGTGCGCCCCAGCTGAACGGACGCCACCGGCGTCAGGCCGGTGGCCGGCGCGGACGGAGCGGCCACCGGCACGCGCGCAGCCGGCGCCGCCCAAGCCGGCGAGGGCCGGCGCGGGCGGCGCGGCCGGCGGAACGGATGACGCGGACGGTGCCCGGAACAGGGCGGACCGCTTCCCACCGGAAGGAACCGCCCCTGCCGGGCGCCGACCGGACCGTCAGAGGTACCGCCGATGGCAGGGCCGCCCGGACGGCCGTGCCGGGGCGGGGCACCTCAGCGCCTGATCTCCTTGCGGGAGACGTGCCGCAGCCTGCGCCGCTGCGAGGGGTCGAGAGTCAGGTATGCGGCGGCCGGGACGCCGAGCACTATCAGCAGGACCGCCCACCAGGGCAGCCAGATCCACAGGATGAGTCCGACCGCAACACCCCCTGCGGCGATCTTCGCGTTCCTCGACATGTGCGTCGCCTCCTTCGCGGCCACGGGCGCTGTCTGTCATGAGAACGGCTCCGCGCTCCCCACGGTTCCGGACCTCGACCCTGAGAGATCCCTGAGGCGCGCCCCCGACACATCCCCGAGCCCAGCCCCGACCGCACAGGGGAGCCGGGTTCCGGAGGTTCGGGGTGGTCGCCTGCCGCGGGTGCCGGGGCCGGGCTCGGGGCGGCATGGTGCCGCGGCGGGCCCGATCGACCCCGGACCTGCACGGTCGCGCCGACCGAACGGGCCCTACAACCCGACAGACCCGACAGACCCGACAGCCGAACAGACCCGACAGCCCAACGGGCCCGACAGCGGACGGCCGCGACGACGGGACGGCCGCGAAGGCCCGCGGCCGCGGACCGGGCGGGGTCCGCGGCCGTACCGGCGAGGTCAGCCCCGGGCGCCCAGCAGGTGGTCCATGGCCAGTTGGTCGAGGCGTTCGAAGGCCATGCCGCGAGCCGCGGCGGCCTCGACGTCGAAGTCCTCGAAGGCCGTGCGGTCGGCGAGCAGCGCCTGCAGGCCGTCGGCGGCGGTGGGCTGGGCGAGCTGGTCCAGTCGGGCGGCACGCAGCGCTTCCCGGACCTCGGGGTCGGCCCGGAAGGCGGCGGCCCGGTCCTTGAGGATCAGGTAGTTGCGCATGCAGCCCGCCGCGGAGGCCCACACCCCGTCGAGGTCCTCGGTCCGCGGCGGCTTGAAGTCGAAGTGCCTCGGGCCGCTGTAGCCGGCCGACTCCAGCAGGTCGACGAGCCAGAAGGCGGCACGCAGGTCGCCGGCGCCGAAGCGCAGGTCCTGGTCGTACTTGATGCCCGACTGGCCGTTGAGGTCGATGTGGAACAGCTTGCCCGCCCACAGCGCCTGGGCGATGCCGTGCGGGAAGTTCAGCCCGGCCATCTGCTCGTGGCCGACCTCGGGGTTGACGCCGTACAGCTCGGGCCGCTCCAGCCGCTCGATGAAGGCCAGGGCGTGGCCCACGGTGGGCAGCAGGATGTCGCCGCGCGGCTCGTTCGGCTTGGGCTCGATGGCGAAGCGCAGGTCGTAGCCCTGCTCGGTGACGTACTCGCCGAGCAGGTCGAAGGCCTCCTTCATCCGGTCGAGCGCGTCCCGCACGTCCTTCGCCGCACCGGACTCGGCGCCCTCGCGGCCGCCCCAGGCGACGTAGGTCTCGGCGCCGAGCTCGGCGGCGAGGTCGATGTTGCGGATCGTCTTGCGCAGGGCGTAGCGGCGCACGTCACGGTCGTTGGCCGTGAAGGCGCCGTCCTTGAACACCGGGTGGGTGAACAGGTTGGTGGTGGCCATCGGCACGGTCATGCCGGTGGCGTCCAGCGCCTCCCGGAAGCGCTTGATGTGCCCCTCGCGCTCGGCGTCGGAGGACCCGAAGGGGATCAGGTCGTCGTCGTGGAAGGTGACACCGTGGGCGCCCAGCTCGGCCAGGCGGTGGACCGACTCGACCGGGTCGAGGGCCCGGCGGGTGGCGTCGCCGAAGGGGTCCCTGCCCTGCCAGCCGACGGTCCACAGACCGAAGGTGAACCTGTCCTGGGGGGTGGGCTGGTGGTTCATGTCGCGGCTCCTTGCTCGCTGGCGACTATTTCGTCATGGCGCTTTACAAATTAGTATGCCCCTCGCAAGTCCGGGAAGGCACCCCCTGAAAGAGATTCCGTGCCGTCCTGGAGGAAACGTCTCGCAGGCACGCCTCGCCGAGCCGCGGAAGAGGGAGAGCACGATGTCAGCAGCCGAGGGTCCGCTCGTCGTCGGTGTGGACACGTCCACCCAGTCCACCAAGGCACTGGTCGTGGACGTGGCCACCGGGCAGGTCGTCGCCGGCGGCCAGGCCCCCCACACGGTCTCGTCCGGCGCGGGCCGTGAGAGCGATCCCCGCCAGTGGTGGGAGGCCCTGTGCGAAGCGTTGCGCCAGTGCGGTGACGCGGCGCACGAAGCCGCCGCGGTGTCGATAGGCGGGCAGCAGCACGGGCTTGTCACACTCGACGAGCGGGGTGAGCCGGTACGTCCCGCGCTGCTGTGGAACGATGTGCGCTCGGCACCCCAGGCCCGCCGCCTCACCGAGGAGTTGGGCGGCCCCGGGGCCTGGGCCGAGCGCACCGGCAGCGTGCCCGCCGCGTCGTTCACGGTCACCAAGTGGGCCTGGCTGGCCGAGCACGAGCCGGAGGCGGCACGGGCGACCAAGGCCGTGCGCCTGCCGCACGACTACCTCACCGAGCGGCTCACCGGCCAGGGCACGACGGACCGCGGAGACGCCTCCGGTACGGGCTGGTGGGCGTCGGGGACGGAGGCGTACGCCCCGGAGATCCTGGACCGCGTCGGGCTGGACTCCGCCCTGCTCCCCCGGGTGGTGCGACCGGGCGAGGTGGCGGGCACCGTGCGCGACCGTCACGACCTGCCGTTCTCCACGGGCACCCTGGTCGCCGCGGGAACCGGCGACAACGCCGCCGCCGCGCTGGGCCTCGGTCTGCTGCCCGGCGTGCCGGTGATGAGCCTGGGCACCTCGGGCACCGTGTACGCGGTCTCCCGGCGGCGTCCGGCGGACCCGACCGGAACCGTGGCGGGTTTCGCGGACGCCCGCGGCGACTGGCTGCCGCTGGCCTGCACCCTGAACTGCACGCTCGCCGTCGACCGGATCGCCGCGCTGCTCCACCTGGACCGCGAGGCCGTCGAGCCCGCGGCGGACACCACTCTGCTGCCCTACCTGGACGGCGAGCGCACCCCGAATCTGCCGGACGCCACCGGTCTGCTGACCGGTCTGCGCCACGACACCACGGCCGGCCAGCTGCTCCAGGCCGCCTACGACGGAGCCGTGCACGCACTGCTCGGCGCGCTCGACCTGGTCCTCGACGAGGAAGCGGACCCCTCGGCGCCGCTGCTGCTGATCGGCGGGGGTGCGCGGGGCCGGGCCTGGCAGGAGACCGTGCGGCGGCTGTCCGGCCGACCGGTGCGGGTGCCGGAGGCCAAGGAGCTGGTCGCGCTCGGTGCCGCCGCCCAGGCCGCCGGACTGCTGACCGGGGAGGACCCGGCAGCGGTGGCCCGTCGCTGGGACACCGCGCGGGGCCCGGTGCTGGAGGCCGTGGAGCGGGACGAGGCGGCACTGGCGAAGATCTCCGGGGTACTCTCCGACGGGGCCCCGCTGCTCCGGCGGGGGACGGAAACCCACTGAGGCACTTCGATCGAGGACTGGCTCCGGCATGACCGCACCGCCGCACGAGGCGCACCCGACCTCCGCCGGGCGCGCGCTGCCCGACACCCAGCAGGGCATGCGCCGCCGCAATCTCGCGCGGGTGCTGCACACGGTCAGCGCCGAGGGCCCGCTGTCCCGGGCCGCGGTCGCCTCGCGGATCGGACTGACGCGCGCCGCGGTGTCGACCCTGGTCGACGAGCTCATCCGCTCGGGCCTGTTGGAGGAACTGGGTCCGGAGCGCCCGGGGCGGGTGGGCAGACCCGGCTCCGCGCTCGCCGTCAGCGGGCGGGGCCCCGCCGGGATCGGCGCGGAGGTGGGGGTTGACCACCTGGCGGTCTGCGCGGTGGACCTGCGCGGCCGGGTACGGGCGCGGGCCGAGCGGCACGGCACCAACCGCGGCCGCTCCCCCGGCCCGGTGCTCGGCGAACTCGGCGAACTGGTACGCCGGGTGCTGGCCGAGACCGAAGCCGAGGGGCTGTGGCCGGCGGGGCTCGCGGTCGCCGTTCCCGGACTGGTGGCACGCGACGCCCGCACCGTCGTCCGCGCACCCAACCTGGACTGGCACGACACGGATCTGGGTCCGCTGCTGCCGGTCGGCTGCCCGCTGACCGTGGGCAACGAGGCCAACTTCGGTGCGCTGGCCGAACTCTGGCTCGGTGAGGGCACCCCCCGCGACTTCCTGCACGTCTCGGCCGAGATCGGCATCGGCGCCGCGATCGTCGTGGACGGGCGGCTGCTGCACGGAACGCGGGGTTTCGCGGGCGAGTTGGGACACGTGCCGGTGCGTCCGGACGGTCCCGCCTGCGCCTGCGGCGGCCGCGGCTGCCTGGAGCAGTACGCCGGTGAGGAGGCCGTTCTGCGGGCTGCGGGGATGGAGCCGGGCGAGGGCCGGGTCGGGCTGCTCGCCGAACGCGCCGCGGACGGTGACGAAGCGGTACGGCGGGCCCTGCGCGAGGCGGGTGAGGCGCTCGGCATCGCGCTGACGGGGGCGGTCAACCTGCTGGATCCCGAAGTGGTCGTGCTCGGCGGTGCGCTGTCCGAGCTGGCGCCGTGGCTGCTGTCCGCGCTGCGCGAGGAGCTGGCCCGCCGGACGGCGGGACCGGCGTGCCCGGTGGCGGTGTCGCGGCTCGGCCACGAGGGCCCGCTGCTCGGGGCCGCGCACTCGGTGGTACGCGGCGTCCTCGACGATCCCGCGGCCGCGGCCGAACGCGCCTGAGGCCGCCGGCCCGCTCCGGGTCGACCGGGAGGGGTGGCGTCAACGCGGTCCACCGGCCGCCGTTCCCCGCCAGGTGGCCCGCACCCTGACCCCGGGAGCCGCGGACGTCTTCCGCGCACACGCCTCCCTGCCCGCACGGCTCCCTGCACGGTCGGCCGTCCTGCACGGTCGGCTTTCCTGCACGGTCGGCTTCCCTGCCGGAACGACGTCGGCCGCCCGTCGCGGTGAATGCTCGGCTGCCGGGCCGGCCCGGGTCCCGCCCCGCGATTCGCCGCCCCCGGCCGGCCTCGGGGCCCACACGGCATCGGAGTCCTCGTGCGGCGGCCGCGGACTCCCCGGCTCAGGGCCGGAGGCTGCCGACCAGGTCCGCGGTGGCCGTGATCCCGCTGTGGATCGTGGGGGCGATGCTGCTGCCGGCCAGGAAGAAGCCGAGCAGCAGGCAGACCAGGGCGTGGGAGAACTTCAGTCCCCCGTTGCGCACGAAGATCACCACGAGGATCAGCAGCAGCAGTACCACAGAGATGGAAATCGCCATTGTTCGGCCTCCTCCGCCACGCCGCCGTCCCGGCAGGTCCGGTGGGCGGCGTCGGCGGCAAGTGTGGCGCAGCCGCGAGTCCGTCCGGGCGACTGACCTGTCCCCCGAACGTGTGGTGTTCCGCGCCCCGCCGCGCGGGTACGGCCCGACGGCGACGCGTCGCACACGCGCTCGCCGCTCCGGGGCCCGGAGCACTGCCGCCCGGCGCCGTGGGCGCGCAGCCCGCCCCCGGGCCCCCGGAGGCGGAGCCCCCTCCGTCCGGAGACCGGCGTGCCGGACCGTCCCGGACCGTGTCGGACCATCCCGGACCGTGTCGGACCATCCCGGACCGGCCCGCCCCCGCGGAGGGCGGGCCTCAGCCGAGGCGGCGCGGCCGGCTCAGGGGGCCTGGAGGCCGACCAGTTCGGCGACGGCGGCGCGGTGGGCGCCCGGCGTTCCGTAGGCGATCGAGTCGGCCTTGGCACGCTTGAGGTACAGGTGCACCGGATGTTCCCAGGTCATGCCGATGCCTCCATGGAGTTGCAGCGCCTCCTCGGCGGCACGGACGGCGACCGGGCCCGCGTATGCCTGGGCGACGGCGACCGCCAGCTCCGCCTCCGCGTCGTCCCCGCCCTGCGCGAGGGTGTCGGCGGCGTTGCGGGCGGCGGCCCGGAGGTGGACGACCTCCAGCCACGACTGGGCGAGCCGGTGCTTGAGGGCCTGGAAGCCGCCGACCTGCCGGTTGAACTGCTTGCGCTCCTTCAGGTAGCCGACCGTCTCGGTCAGCGCCCAGTCCGCGAGCCCGAGTTGCTCGGCGGCGAGGAGTCCGGCCGCGGCGCGCAGTGCGCGGCGCACTGCGGGGGCGGCCTCGCCGATCCGGCGGCCCTCGGTGCCGTCGAGGGTGACGGTGGCCACCGGCCGGGTCAGGTCGAGGGAGGTCTGCGCGGTGACGGTCGCGGCCCGGGCGTCGACCGCGTAGAGGCCGCCGTCCTGGGCGGGCACCAGCAGCACGTCCGCGGCGGCCGCGTCCGCGATCCCGGTCAGCTCTCCGGACAGCCGTCCGTCGACCTGCCGTACGGCGGGATGGCCGGCGCCCGGCGCCACGTGCAGCGCCACGGCGAGTACGCCGACGGTGCGTCCCGACGCGAGCCGGCCGAGCAGCGTCTCGTCCCCGCACTCCAGCAGGGCCTCGGTGGCGACCACGGCGCTGGTGAGATAGGGCACCGGGGCGACCGCGCGGCCCAGCTCCTCCAGCACCACGGCGGCCTCGCGGTGCGTGGCCCCCTGGCCGCCGAGTTCCTCCGGGACCAGCAGACCGGCCAGGCCCATGCCCTCCGCGAGGGTCTTCCACAGCTCGGGGTCGTGCGGTGCGTCGGTCTCCGCGCGGGCCAGCACGCCGGCGGCGTCGCAGTGGTCGCCGAGCATGTCCCGGACGGCGGCGCGCAGCGCCTCTTCCTCCTCCGAGTACAGCAGGTCGGGCTGGGTGCTCATCGGGCGAGGTCCTTCCAGGCGACGTCCTTGTCGGTGCGCGGCTCGGCGGGCAGGCCGAGGACGCGCTCGGCGACGATGTTCAGCAGGACCTCGCTGGTCCCGCCCTCGATGCTGTTGCCCTTGGAGCGCAGGTAGCGGTATCCGGCCTCACGGCCGGTGAAGTCCACCTGCTCCGGGCGGCGCATGGTCCAGTCGTCGTACAGCAGTCCCTCCTCGCCGAGGAGTTCCACCTCCAGGCCGCTGATCTCCTGGTTGAGGCGGGCGAAGGCGAGCTTCATGCCGGAGCCCTCGGGGCCCGGATGGCCGGCGACGAGCTGCTGGCGCAGTCGTTCGCCGGTGAGGCGGGCCACCTCGGCTTCCACCCACAGCTTCAGCAGGCGCTGGTGCAGGTCGTGGGTGCGCAGTTCGGGGCGCTCGCGCCAGGTCTTCGCGATCGGCCCGATCATGCCGCCCTCACGGGGCAGGCGCATGCCTCCGATGGAGACGCGCTCGTTCATCAGGGTCGTCTGGGCGACCCGCCAGCCGTCGCCGACCTCGCCCAGGCGGCGGTCGTCGGGGATGCGGACGTCGGTGAGGAACACCTCGTTGAACTCGGCCTCGCCGGTGATCTGCCGCAGCGGCCGGACCTCGACGCCGGGGTCGGTCATGTCGCAGAGGAAGTAGGTGATGCCCCGGTGCTTGGGCAGGTCCGGGTCGGTGCGGGCGATGAGGATGGCCCAGCGGGCGACATGGGCGCTGGAGGTCCACACCTTCTGGCCGTTCACCACCCAGCCTCCCCCGCTCCCGGTTCCGTCCGGGCCGGGGGCGCCTTCGTGCTCCCGGACGGCCCGGGTGCCGAGCGCCGCCAGGTCGGAGCCGGCGCCGGGCTCGCTGAACAGCTGGCACCACACCTCCTCGCCCGTCCACAGCGGGCGCAGGAAGCGCTGCTTCTGCTCGTCGGTCCCGAACCGCAGGATCGTCGGGGCGGCCATGCCGAGGCCGATGCCGATGCGGCGCGGGTCGTTGTCGGGTGCGCCGGCCGCCTCCAGTTCGGCGTCCACGACGGTCTGGAGGGAGCGGGGCGCGTCGAGTCCGCCGAGGCCCTGCGGGTAGTGCACCCAGGCGAGACCCGCGTCGAAGCGGGCCCGCAGGAAGTCCAGGCGCCCGGTCTCGGCAGGCGGGTGCGCGGCGAGGAGTTCCCGCGTGCGGCGGCGCAGTTCGGCTGCGTCGGTCATGCTGCTGCTCCGTTCTCCAGGGACGGCAGGACGGCGATGCGGCCCGTGGTCACGCCGTCGGCGACCCGCTGGACCGCTCCGGCTGCCGCGGTGAGCGGTACGCGTTCGCTGACCAGGGGCCGGATGGCGCCGCGGTCGGCCAGTGCGGTGAGCTGTTCGTGGCAGTGCCGGACCAGCTCGGGGTTCTTGGTGTTGTACAGGCCCCAGTGCAGGCCGAGGATCGAGTAGTTCTTGACCAGGGCGTGGTTCAGCGCGGGGCTCGGGATGACACCGCCGGCGAAGCCGACGACCACGATGCGTCCCTCGAAGGCGACGGCTTTGGCGGACTGCGCGTAGGCGTCGCCGCCCACGGGATCGAAGACCACGTCGGCGCCGCGCCCGCCGGTGGCCTCCTTGACGGCGGCGACCACGTCCTCGGTGCGCCGGTCGATCACCACGTCGCAGCCCAGCTCGCGGGCGACGGCGGCCTTGGCGGCTCCGCCGGCGACGCCGACCACCGTGGCTCCGGCCGCCTTGCCGAGCTGGACGGCCGCACTGCCGACGCCGCCCGCGGCGGCGTGGACGAGCAGCGTCTCCCCGGCCTGCAGCGCTGCCCGCCGGTGCAGGGCGAACCATCCGGTCTGGTAGCCGATGTGCAGCGCGGCGGCCTCCGCGTCGTCGAGGGCGTCGGGAGCGGGCAGCAGGGCGCGGGCGTCGGCGACGGCGTACTCGGCGAAGCCGCCGTGCGGCAGCGCCGGGTTGGCGAGCACCCGGCGCCCGTCCTCGGTCTCGCCGCAGATCTCCACGCCCGGTGTGAACGGCAGCGGCGGGCGGACCTGGTACTGGCCCCGGCACAGCAGGGCGTCCGGGAAGTTGATGTTGGCGGCGCGGACCCTCAGCAGGACCTGGCCGTCACCGGGGACGGGCCGTCCGACGTCCTCGAGGCGCATCACCTCGCTCGGCTCGCCGTTCTCGTGCACCTGCCATGCCTGCATGCGAAGCCTCCACCGACTGGGTCGTCCGTCCGGGATCGCTTCGCATACTAAGCGGTCGCTTGTCGATCGGGGAACAGCCGCACCGGTTTCGGCCGGTCGGGTCCGCCGCGCGGGCGGCGGCACCGGGTGTGGCTCCGGCGCCTTCGGTGCACCATGGCTCCATGCTGCTGCACCGGCTCGCCGACGTGTCCCGGGAGGTCGCCGCCACCGCCGCCCGGTCCCGCAAGACCGCGCTGCTCGCCGAGCTGTTCCGGGACGTGGAGGCGGACGACGTACCGATCGTCGTCCCCTATCTGGCCGGACGGCTGCCGCAGGGCCGGCTGGGGGTCGGCTGGAAGGTGCTCGGCCGGCCCGTGCCGCCCGCGGCCGAGCCGACGCTGACGGTGCGCGAGGTGGACGCACGTCTCTCGGAGGTGGGCGGATCGTCCGGCGCCGGTTCGCAGGCGGAGCGCGCACGGCTGGTCGACGCGCTGATGGCGGCGGCCACCCGGGACGAGCAGCGCTTCCTGACCGGGCTGATCACCGGTGAGGTCCGGCAGGGCGCCCTGGACGCACTCGCCGTGGAGGGACTGGCGGAGGCGACCGGGGCGCCCCCTGCGGACGTGCGGCGCGCGGTGATGCTGGCCGGCTCGCTCCAGCCGGTGGCCCGGGCGCTGCTCGCCGACGGGCCGGAGGCGCTGGACCGTTTCCGGCTCACCGTCGGCCGTCCCGTGCTGCCCATGCTGGCGCGCACCGCGCCCACCGTCACCGAGGCCGTGGAAAGGCTCGGGGCCTGCGCGGTCGAGGAGAAGCTCGACGGCATCCGCGTCCAGGTGCACCGGGACGGCGGTGCCGTCCGCGTGTACACGCGCACCCTCGACGACATCACGGACCGGCTGCCCGAGCTGACCGCGGCGGCCCGGGGCCTGCGGGGTGAACGCTTCGTCCTGGACGGCGAGGTGATCGCGTTCGGGGAGGACGGGCTGCCCCGCTCCTTCCAGGAGACCGCCGGCCGCGTCGGCTCCCGGGTGGACGTGGCGTCCGCCGCGCGCTCGGTCCCCGTCTCCCCCGTCTTCTTCGACGCGCTCGCCGTCGACGGACGCGACCTGCTCGACCTGCCCTTCACCGACCGCCACACGGAACTCGCACGGCTCGTGCCGGAGCCGATGCGGGTGCGGCGGACCCTGGTGTCCGGTCCCCGCGACGCCCGGGCCGCCGAGGAGTTCCTCGCCCGCGCCCTGGAGCGCGGCCACGAGGGCGTGGTGGTCAAGGCGCTCGAGGCCGGCTACAGCGCGGGCCGGCGCGGCGCGTCCTGGCTGAAGGTCAAGCCGGTGCACACCCTCGACCTGGTGGTACTGGCCGCCGAGTGGGGGCACGGCCGCCGCACCGGCAGGCTCTCCAACCTCCACCTGGGCGCCCGGACCGCGGACGGCGGCTTCGCGATGCTCGGCAAGACGTTCAAGGGCATGACCGACGCGATGCTGGCCTGGCAGACCGAACGGCTGCGGGAACTGACCGTCGAGGACCGCAGGTGGGGCGTGCGGGTACGGCCCGAGCTGGTCGTC
This sequence comes from Streptomyces sp. MS06, assembly GCF_047200655.1. NCBI lineage: Bacteria > Bacillati > Actinomycetota > Actinomycetes > Kitasatosporales > Streptomycetaceae > Streptomyces > Streptomyces sp. MS06. Next base: position 47,734 of record NZ_JBJZOJ010000031.1, on the reverse strand, counting down.
GAGATCGCCTACGACGGCCTGCAGCGCTCCTCCCGCTATCCGGCCGGCGTCACCCTGCGCTTCGCCCGTGTCGTCCGCTACCGCGAGGACAAGCGGCCCGAGGATGCGGACACGGTCGAGACGCTGCTGGCCGCCCATCCGCGGGTGCGGCCGTGACCGCGCGGCGCAGCGCGGGACTGCTGCTGTTCCGGCGGACCGGCGAAGGGGTGCAGGTGCTGCTCGGCCATATGGGCGGCCCCTTCTTCGCCCGGCGGGACGCCGGGGCGTGGACGCTGCCGAAGGGGGAGTACGGCCCGGAGGAGCCTGCCTGGGAGGCGGCCCGCCGCGAGTTCCGGGAGGAGCTCGGACTGGAGCCGCCCGACGGGCCGGCCGTGCCGCTCGGCGAGGTCCGGCAGGCCGGCGGCAAGTCGGTCACGGCCTGGGCGATCGAGTCCGACCTCGACCCGGCGGCGGTCGTGCCGGGCACCTTCCGGATGGAGTGGCCGCCGCGCTCGGGGCGGATCCGGGAGTTCCCCGAACTCGACCGGGTGCGGTGGTTCGGCCTGGAACAGGCCCGCACGCTGATCGTCAGGGCCCAGATCGCGTTTCTCGACCGCTTGGCGGAGCACCCGCGCTGAGGGGACGCACCCGCGTTGCGGCACCGGCCGCCGCGCGGGAAGGTCGAGACACACCGCATCCACGGAGGTCAGCCATGCCCATCGCCACGGTGAATCCGGCGAACGGGGAGACGCTCAGGACGTACGAGGCCATGGGCGAGGAGGAGCTCGAACGGCGCCTCCAGCTCGCCGAGGCGACTTTCCGCACGTACCGGACGAGCACCTTCGCCGACCGCGCCCGGCTGCTGGACCGGGCCGCCGACCTGCTGGAGGAGGACCGGCAGGACGTCGCCCGGATGATGACCACCGAGATGGGCAAGCCGCTCACGCAGGCTCGCGCGGAGGCCGCGAAGTGCGCCAGGGCGATGCGCTGGTACGCCGCGCACGCGGAGGAGCTGCTGGCCGACGAGGAGCCCGCGGAGGCGGACGTGCGCGACTCGGGGGCGTCCCGGGTCCGGGTCCGCTACCGCCCGCTGGGCCCGGTCCTGGCCGTGATGCCGTGGAACTTCCCGCTCTGGCAGGTCGTCCGCTTCGCCGCGCCCGCGCTGATGGCGGGCAACGTCGGCCTGCTCAAACACGCCTCGAACGTCCCGCAGACCGCGCTGTACCTGGAGGACCTCTTCCACCGGGCGGGCTTCCCGGAGGGCTGCTTCCAGACCCTGCTGATCGGTTCCGCCCGGGTCGACGCCGTCCTGCGCGACGAGCGGGTGAAGGCGGCGACACTCACCGGCAGCGAGCCGGCGGGCCGGGCCGTCGCCTCCACCGCCGGTGAGATGATCAAGAAGACGGTGCTGGAGCTGGGCGGCAGCGACCCGTTCGTGGTCATGCCGTCCGCCGATCTGGAGCGGGCCGCGCAGGTGGCCGTGACGGCCCGGGTGCAGAACAACGGGCAGTCCTGCATCGCCGCCAAGCGGTTCATCGTGCACACCGACGTCTACGACGCCTTCACCGAACGGTTCGTCGCGGGCATGCGGGCGCTGAAGGTGGGCGATCCGATGGAGGAGGGGACCGATGTCGGTCCGCTCTCCAGCGAAAGCGGCCGGGAGGACCTGGAGGAGCTGGTCGACGACGCACGGCGGGCCGGAGCGAGCGTACTGTGCGGCGGCCGGCGGCCGGACGGGGACGGCTGGTACTACCCGCCGACGGTGCTCGCCGGCATCACCCGGGAGATGCGTATCCACCGCGAGGAGGCTTTCGGGCCCGTCGCCACCCTCTACCGGGCGGCCGACGTGGACGAGGCCGTGCTGATCGCGAACGACACGCTGTTCGGTCTGAGTGCGAACGTGTGGACGCGGGACGAGGGGGAGGCCGACCGGTTCGCACGGGACCTGGAGGCGGGCGGGGTGTTCGTCAACGGCATGACCGCCTCCCACCCGGCGTTCCCGTTCGGCGGGATCAAGCGCTCGGGGTACGGGCGTGAGCTGTCCGGGCACGGAATCCGGGAGTTCTGCAACATCACCACGGTTTGGCACGGTGCGTGACGGCGGCGCGGCTACGATCCCCGGTGTGAACGCCGAAGTGACTCTGCCTCTGATCGTCGACGACCGCGGGACGCTGCAGGTGGCTGCCGCCGATGTGAGCAAGCTGCTGCGGACGGTGGGTGGTCGGTGGCTGCGCCTGGTGGAGGGCGGGGAGGAGCGGCTCGACGAGGACACGGTGGCCGCACTGACCATCGAACTCGCCAAGCTGGCCGACCGGATCGACGTGGCCTGCATCGCCCACAGCAGCGGCACACCGTAGGGCCGGCACCGCCTCCCGACGGCCACCGCGGGCGGCCGGGCCCGGGCGGCGGGGTCCGGCCTTCCCCGTAACGGAGTAGTCCCGCGAGAGAGCACCGCTCCCCGGGGCGACCGCGGATGGGCACCCTCCCGATGTCCACCCGTGGGCAAGGTGACCGGCACGCACTCGCGCACCGCGTCCACCTTCGAGGTGGAGGCGCCGCCCGCTTTCGACGTCGGCACCCATGTGCACACGCGAAGTGAGGAGCTGTCCTGCGCCCTCGAAGGGGAGCTGGACGTACCGGCGTTCGAGCCCCGGGTGCGGACGCCCGACAACTGGCAGAGGTGGGAGTCGAGTCGGGGAGTGGCGTCCGGCGCGCACTCTCGGCACACCCGGACGCCGCGCAGAACCCTTCCCTTTCGCAAAGATGCCTAGCGGATGGGTACGCCCGCGAGGGTGCGGGCGATCACCAGGCGCTGGATCTCGCTGGTGCCCTCGAAGATCGTGTAGATGGCGCTGTCCCGGTGCATACGCTCCACCGGGTACTCGCGGGTGTAGCCGTTGCCGCCCAGGATCTGGACGGCCCGGGCGGTGACGTCCTTCGCGGTCTCGCTCGCGAACAGCTTGGACATCGAGCCCTCCGCGGCCGTGAACGGCCTGCCGTTGACCGCCATCCAGGAGGCGCGCCACACCAGCAGGCGGGCCGCGTCGATCCGGGTGCGCATGTCGGCGAGTTGGAAGGCCACGCCCTGATTGTCGATGATCGGTCGGCCGAACTGCTCGCGGGTGCGGGCGTAGTCGAGGGCGACCTCGTAGGCGGCGCGGGCGGTGCCGACGGCCATGGCGCCGACGGCCGGACGCGAGGCCTCGAACGTGGCCATGGCCGCGTTCTTCACCCGCTCCCCGCCGCCCTGCCTGGCCTTCTCCCGGGCCCGGGCAAGCCGCTCGTCGAGCTTCTCCTTGCCGCCGAGCAGGCAGGAGCCGGGGACCCGCACCCCGTCGAGGACGACCTCGGCGGTGTGCGAGGCCCGGATGCCGTGCTTCTTGAACTTCTGCCCCTGGGAGAGGCCGGGGGTGCCCGGCGGGACGATGAAGGAGGCGTGCCCCTTGGAACCGAGGTCCGGGTCCACGACCGCGACGACGACGTGGACGTTGGCGATGCCGCCGTTGGTCGCCCAGGTCTTCGTGCCGTCGAGCACCCACTCGTCCGCGGCCTCGTCGTACACGGCGCGGGTGCGCATCGAGGCGACGTCGGAGCCGGCGTCGGGCTCCGAGGAGCAGAAGGCGGCGACCTTGACGTCGTCGACGTCGCCGTACATCTGCGGGATCCAGGTGCCGATCTGCTCCTCGGTGCCGTTGGCGAGGACGCCCACGGCGGCCAGACCGGTACCGACGATCGACAGGGCGATGCCCGCGTCGCCCCAGAACAGCTCCTCCATGGCCATCGGAATGCCGAGGCCGGTCGGATCGAAGTACTGCTGGGCGTAGAAGTCGAGGGAGTAGATGCCGAGCTTGGCGGCTTCCTGGATGACCGGCCAGGGGGTCTCCTCGCGCTCGTCCCACTCGGCGGCCGCGGGGCGGATCACCTCGGAGGCGAACCCGTGGAGCCAGTCACGGACCTCCCTCTGTTCGTCGTTGAGCTCCATGGTGAACTCGGCCATGTCCCCTCCAGCGGCTGCGCAGGTGCGCGTTACTTACGGTAACTCGAGTCTGTTACCGGCTGGTAGGAAAAGTCAACTCCCGACGTCACCTCGGCATCCCGTTCGATGGAACGGGCCCCGTCAGTGTTAGTTTGCGCAGGCGTCACCGAACCAGCACGGGTGGGGAGAGCACATGGACACCACGCAGCGGACCGAGCAGCAGCGGTCCGCCGACCGCCGACGGCGCGAACTGCTGGAGGCCGCCGACCGGGTGGTGCTGCGCGACGGCCCGCACGCCTCCATGAACGCCATCGCAGCGGAGGCGGGCATCACCAAGCCGATCCTCTACCGCCACTTCGGCGACAAGGGGGGCCTGTACGCGGCGCTCGCCAAACGGCACACGGACGCGCTGCTGGACTCCCTGCGGGCGGCACTGGACGCCCCCGCGGACCGCCGGGAGCGCGTCGAGTCCACCCTCGACACCTACCTCGCGGCCATCGAGGCCCGCCCCCAGGTCTACCGGTTCCTGATGCACCCGGCGGACGGCGGCCAGAGCACGGACCAGGGCTTCGACGTCGGCAAGCACAGCGCGCCCCTGCTGCGCCGGATGGGCGAGGAACTGGCCACGGTCATCGCGGAGCGGCTCGACCTCGGGCCGAACAGCCAGCAGTTGGCACGGGTGTGGGGCCACGGCATCGTCGGCATGATGCACGCGGCGGGCGACTGGTGGCTGGGCGAGCGCCCCTGCTCCCGCGCGGAGTTGGTGCGGAGCCTGGCCGACCTGCTGTGGGGCCGGCTCGCCGCCGCCGGGGACAGGGTCGGCGGCCCCGGCTTCTGAGACACCGGTGCCGGCCGCACCGGCCGCCGGGCCCGGACCCGGCCTCCCTCCACCGCCCCGGCAGCTCGCGGGCCGGGCCCGCACCGGATGCCGAAGGCGCCGCGCCACACACCGCAGCTCCCGGCACCGCGCCGCCGCCGGACCGCGACGGCGACGACGCTCTCATCCGCTCCAGGAGGCGCGCGCCGCCTGCCGCAGCAGACGGCGGCGGCGCAGGCCGGTGAGCCGGTCCGCGTACACGGTGCCCGCCAGATGGTCGGCCTCGTGCTGCAGGCACCGCGCGAACCAGCCCGTGCCGTGCACCGTCACCGGCTCCCCGGTCACCGTGAACCCCTCGACCACCGCGTGGTCGTGGCGCTCGGTGCCGGCCTCCAGGCCCGGCAGGGACAGGCACCCCTCCGGGCCCCGCACCACCACGCCGTCCGCCACCACCAGCCGCGGGTTCACCACGTGCCCGAGGTGGCGGACGTCCTCGTCGTCCGGGCAGTCGTAGACGAAGACCCGCACCGGCTCGCCGATCTGGTTCGCGGCCAGGCCGACCCCCCGCGCCGCGTACATGGTCGCGAACAAGTCCTCCACGAGCCCGGCGAGTTCCGGGCCGAAGTCGGTGACCTCGGCGCAGGGCTGGTGCAGAATCGGGTCGCCGAACAGGGTGAGCGGCCGGACACGCCCGCGGGCGCCCGGGATCGAGCCGTGTCGCATGGCGGCAAGAGTACGGTCCGGGGGCCGGCCGGACGCCGCTCGGGCGGCTCGGCGGTCCCGAGATTCGGGAGTGCGAAGGGATCTCGATAGGCTGAGGTCCACACCACGTGGCCGTCAGGCTTCAGTCGCGGCGCGTACGCAAGGAGGATCCAGAACTGATGGCAGGCAACTCGGACCCGCTCACGCCGCGGGCCAAGCTGGCGGTGACCGCGGGCAAGGCGGTCGCGGCGGCGTCGCGCGCCGCGGGACGCGGCAGCGGATCGGTGATCGGCGGCCGAGTGGCCCTCCGGCTCGACCCCGATCTGCTGGCCCGGCTCGCCCAGCACCTCGACGTGATCCTGGTCTCGGCGACCAACGGCAAGACCACCACCACACGTCTGATCGCCGAGGCGCTGCGCGCCGCGGGCCCGGTGGTCTCCAACGCCCTCGGCGCGAACATGCCCGCCGGTATCACCTCGGCGCTCGCGGGCGGCTCCGAATCCAAGTTCGGCGTGATCGAGGTGGACGAGAAGTACCTGGCCGGAGTGGCCCGGGACACCGGCCCCAAGTGCATCGCCCTGCTCAACCTCTCCCGCGACCAGCTGGACCGCGCGGGCGAGACCCGGATGCTCGCCGAGGCCTGGCGTGAGGGCCTGTCCGGCTCCAAGGCCGTCATCGTCGCCAACTGCGACGACCCGCTGGTGGTGTGGGCGGCGTCCTCCTCCCCCAACGTGATCTGGGTCGCCGCGGGGCAGATGTGGAAGGACGACGCCTGGTCCTGCCCGTCCTGCGGCGGAGTGATGCAGCGCCCCGGCGACGACTGGTTCTGCAACGAGTGCGGCTTCCGTCGCCCGGCGCCGAGCTGGGCCCTCAGCGGCGAGCACGTCCTCGATCCGCACGGCTCCGCATGGCCGATCCACCTGCAGCTCCCGGGCCGCGCCAACAAGGCCAACGCCGCCAGCTCCGCGGCCGTGGCCGCGGTGTTCGGCGTGCCCCCGCAGGTGGCCCTGGAGCGGATGTACCAGGTGCAGGCCGTCGCCGGACGCTATGACATCGTCCAGTTCCAGGGCCGTGACCTGCGGCTTCTGCTCGCGAAGAACCCCGCCGGCTGGCTGGAGACGTTCTCGCTCATCGACCCGCCGCCGGCCCCGGTGATCCTCTCGGTGAACGCGCGGTCCGCCGACGGCACCGACACCTCCTGGCTGTGGGACGTCGACTACACCCGGCTGACCGGGCACCCGATCTGCGTCGTCGGCGACCGCAGGCTGGACCTGGCCGTGCGGCTGGAGGTCGCGGGCCAGCAGTTCCAGGTCTTCGACGACCTCGGGCAGGCCGTGGGGGCCTGCCCTCCGGGCCGGGTCGAGGTCATCGCCAACTACACCGCCTTCCAGGACCTGCGCCGCCGGGTCGGCAACTGAGCAACCGACGTATCCAGGGGACAGTGACTTCATGAGCGACAACAGCCTGCGGGTCGTCTGGGTCTACCCGGACCTGCTCAGCACGTACGGCGACCAGGGCAACGTGCTCGTCGTGCAGCGACGGGCGCGCCAGCGCGGCCTGGACGTGGCCCGGCTCGACGTGCGCAGCGACCAGCCGATCCCGACGTCCGGCGACATCTACCTGATCGGCGGCGGCGAGGACCGGCCGCAGCGGCTCGCGGCCGAGCGGCTGCGCCGGGACGGCGGCCTGAACCGGGCGGTGGAGAACGGCGCCATCGTGTTCTCCGTGTGCGCCGGCTACCAGATCCTCGGACACGAGTTCATCAACGACCTCGGGCAGCGCGAGCCCGGCCTCGGCCTGCTCGACGTGGTCTCGGTGCGCGGCGAGGGCGAGCGGTGCGTCGGCGACGTCCTCGGGGACATCGACCCGCGGCTCGGCCTGCCCCAGCTGACCGGGTTCGAGAACCACCAGGGCGTCACCCGCCTCGGCCCGACCGCCCGCCCCCTCGCACGGGTGCGGCTGGGCAAGGGCAACGGGACCGGCGACGGCACGGAGGGGGCGTACAACGACACGGTCTTCGGCACGTACATGCACGGGCCGGTCCTCGCCCGGAACCCGCAGATCGCGGATCTGCTGCTGAAGCTGGCACTCGACGTCAACGCGCTGCCGCCGACCGACGACCGCTGGTACGAGGCGCTGCGCGACGAACGCATCGCGGCCGCCCAGCAGCCCGCCTGAGCCCTTTCGGGGCAGCCGCCGGCCCGGTACCGCCACCGCGGTGCCGGGCCGCTGCCGTGCCGCCGGCGGTGCCGGTGGGCGGGCCGGCGCAGCGGGCCGGCCCGCGCGCCTTCCCGGGAGCGGCAGCGAGCCCGTCTGACGGTACATCCGCACAGGTGAGCGGGGTAGTCCAGCAGGCGGACGCCCCGTACGGAACCGCCCCCCGCAACCGCTAGGGTGTCGGGGATCGAGCCGGACAGCGCGGTCCGGTCCCCGGCCCACACGAGAAGGTTGTTTCGGGCTATGCGCATTGGTGTCCTCACGTCCGGCGGCGACTGCCCCGGCCTGAACGCCGTCATCCGGTCCGTCGTGCACCGCGCCGTCGTCGACCACGGCGACGAGGTCATCGGCTTCCGGGACGGCTGGAAGGGCCTCCTGGAGTGTGACTACCTCAAGCTCGACCTCGACGCCGTGAGCGGCATCCTCGCGCGCGGCGGCACCATGCTCGGATCCTCCCGGGTCCGTCCCGAGCACCTGCGGGACGGCGTGGAGCGGGCCCGGGGCCACGTCGAGGAACTGGGGCTGGACGCGATCATCCCGATCGGCGGCGAGGGCACGCTCAAGGCCGCCCGGCTGCTGTCCGACAGCGGGCTGCCCATCGTGGGCGTGCCGAAGACCATCGACAACGACATCGCCGTCACCGACGTCACCTTCGGCTTCGACACGGCCGTCGGCGTGGCCACCGAGGCGCTGGACCGGCTGAAGACCACCGCCGAGTCCCACCAGCGGGTCCTGATCGTCGAGGTCATGGGACGGCACACCGGCTGGATAGCGCTGCACTCGGGCATGGCGGCGGGCGCGCACGCCATCGTGGTCCCGGAGCGCCCCTTCGACATCGAGGAGCTGTCCCGCAGGGTCGGCGAGCGGTTCGAGGCGGGCAAGCGGTTCGCGATCGTGGTCGCCGCCGAGGGCGCCAAGCCGCGGCCCGGCGGCATGGACTTCGACGAGGGCGGCAAGGACGTCTACGGCCACGAGCGGTTCGCCGGGATCGCGCGGCAGTTGTCGGTGGAGCTGGAGAACCGCCTCGGCAAGGAGGCCCGGCCGGTCATCCTCGGGCACGTCCAGCGCGGCGGGACGCCCACCGCGTACGACCGCGTGCTGGCCACCCGGTTCGGGTGGCACGCGGTCGAGGCGGTGCACCGGGGCGAGTTCGGCATGATGACCGCGCTGCGCGGGACCGACATCGACATGGTGTCGCTGGCCGAGGCCGTGGAGACGCTGAAGACGGTGCCCGCCGAGCGGTACGCGGAAGCGGAGTGCGTGCTCTGACCCGCGCCACGGGAAGGTGAGCGGCGGGCGGTGCCCGGCCGCCGCCCGCCGTTTCTCCGACCGCCGTTTCTCCGACCGCCGCTTCTCCGTGCACCCGGACGCGCTGCGGGCGACCCGGCCGCGGCGGTGGACATCCCCGGTTCTAGTCTTGGTGCGGACAGACAGCGCACAACCGCACGAACCAGGAGCCGGTGGATGGATCACAGCGGGCACGGCATGACGATGGATCTGCCGCCGTTCACGCTGGCCCGGGGGCTTCAGTGGTCCACGGAACCGTTCTTCCTGACGGCCTGCCTGCTGGCGCTCGCCCTGTACGGCTGGGGCGTCCTGCGGCTGCGGCGCCGGGGGGACGCCTGGCCGCCCGGGCGGACCGTGGCGTACGTGACCGGCGTGCTCACCGTACTGCTCACCATGTGCACCGAGCTGAACGACTACGGGATGGTCATGTTCAGCGTGCACATGGTGCAGCACATGATCATCAGCATGCTGTCGCCGATCCTGATCCTGCTCGGCGCGCCGGTGACGCTGGCGCTGCGGGCGCTGCCGGTGGCGGGCCGGGGTCGCAGAGGGCCGCGGGAACTGCTGCTGGCGCTGCTGCACAGCCGCTATCTGAGCGTCGTCACCCACCCGGTGTTCACGATCCCGCTGTTCATCGCCAGCCTGTACGGCCTGTACTTCACTCCGCTGTTCGACTTCCTGATGGGTTCCAGGGTCGGGCACATCGGGATGATGGTCCACTTCCTCGCCGTGGGCGTGGTCTTCTTCTGGCCGATCATCGGCGTGGACCCGGGCCCGCACCGGCCGAACCACCTGATGCGGATGCTGGAGCTGTTCGCGGGCATGCCGTTCCACGCCTTCTTCGGCATCGCACTGATGATGGCGTCGACGACGATGGTCCGGACGTTCGAGAACCCCTCCACCTCGCTGGGCGTGGACCCGCTGTCGGACCAGAACGCGGCGGGCGGCATCGCCTGGGCGTTCAGCGAGGTGCCCTCCGTCCTGGTGCTGGTCGCCCTGGTGTTCCAGTGGTACCGGTCCGAGCAGCGGTACGCCAGGCGCTCGGACCGGGCCGCCGAACGCGACGGGGACCGGGAGCTCGAGGCGTACAACGCCTATCTGGCCTCGCTGCACGCGCGCAGCCGCTGAGCGGCGGCCCCCGGCGGGGCCCGTCCGGCTCGGCGGTGGGGAAAGACGTCCGCACGGGATCGCAACCGGGCGGGGCGGGGCACCATGGAGGGGAGCGAACCACGAGGAGGGTGTTGCCATGCACGGTTCCACGCCCGGTTCAACCAGGACCATGGGGGGTCTGACGATCGGCGGGCTCGTCGTGGTGACCGCCTACACGGTGGCCCTCGGCAGCAACGGCTGGCTGTGGTTCGGCTGGGTGGTGCTCGGCCTGATCACGCTCGCCATGGTGTTCACGCACAGTACGTGAGCGCGGTCACGGCGCGCTGAGCCGGCCATCGGGGTGCACGTCCGCCCGATGGCCGGCGGGCGCGGTCCGCGGGCGCGGAACACGTGCCCGGCGCGGCCGTTCACGCTGGTCCGGCTCGGTATGGTGCCGCCATGCACAGCAGGCCCACCGGGTTCGACGAGCTCGACCGGAAGATCATCACAGCGCTGATGGGGAACGCCCGGACGTCCTTCGCGGAGATCGGCGCGGCGATCGGACTGTCCTCGACGGCGGTGAAACGCCGGGTGGACCGGTTGCGGGACACCGGTGTGATCACCGGTTTCACGGCCACGGTGGAGCCGTCGGCGCTGGGTTGGCGCACCGAGGCCTACGTGGAGGTGTACTGCGAGGGCGCGGCGCCGCCCCGGCGGCTGGCGGAGGTGGTGCGCAACCATCCGGAGATCATCGCGGCGATGACCGTGACGGGGGGCGCAGACGCTCTGCTGCACGTCCGGGCCCGGGACGTGGAGCACTTCGAGGAGGTGCTGGAGCGGATCCGCACCGAGCCGTTCATCCGGAAGACGATCAGCATCATGGTGCTGTCCCACCTCCTCCCGGAGAGTCCCGAGGCGGGGGCGGACCGACCCGCACCCCACAGCGCACCAGACGTGCGCTGAACACCCAGAAGACGCAGCGTTGCTGCGCGAACACGCATGTTTCGTTCCTTGTCGCCCGTCTCTGTCGTTTCCTACCGTGGATTCGACCAGCTCACGTTTCCAGGAAGCGGAGGAACACCTCTGTGCCCGACAGCCGTGTGCCGCGCCGCCGGCGCTTCCTCGTCTGCGAACCCAGACACTTCGCCGTGCAGTACGCGATCAACCCGTGGATGCAACCCGACATCGCCGTCGACGCCTCCCTGGCCCATCAGCAGTGGCTGGCGCTGGTGCGCGCCTACCGCGCGCACGGGCACGACGTCGACACCCTGGAGCCGGCCCCCGGCCTGCCCGACATGGTCTTCGCCGCGAACTCCGCCGTCGTCGTCGAGGGCCGGGTCCTCGGCTCGCTGTTCCACGCGCCCGAGCGGCGCCCCGAGTCCGCCCTCTACGAGACGTGGTTCAAGGCGGCGGGATTCGACGTGTACCGGCCCGAGAACGTCTGCGAGGGCGAGGGGGACCTGGTCTGGACCGGGAGGTACCTCCTGGCCGGCACGGGCTTCCGGACGACCCGCGAGGCGCACCGGGAGGCGCAGGAGTTCTTCGGCGTCCCGGTGATCGGGCTGCACCTGGTCGACCCCCGCTTCTATCATCTGGACACGGCACTGTTCGTGCTCGACGACGACAACATCGCGTACTACCCGGAGGCCTTCTCGCCGGGCAGCCGTGAGGTGCTCGCGCGGCTGTACCCCGACGCCGTACTCGCCACCGCCGACGACGCGCTGGCGTTCGGCCTGAACTCCGTGTCCGACGGCCGTCACGTCTTCATGGCGCCGCAGGCCGAGGCGCTCGCCGCGCGTCTCGACGGCCACGGCTACGTCCCCGTCCCCGTCGACCTGTCGGAGTTCCGCAAGGCCGGCGGCGGCATCAAGTGCTGCACTCAGGAGATTCGTTCATGACCGCGCCAGTCCGTGTACCCGCCGCCCGGCGTTCCTCCGCCGACCTGATCGGCGCGGAGGCGCCGGTGCTGGCGCACAACTACCATCCGCTGCCCGTGGTGGTGGCCCGCGCCGAGGGCTCCTGGGTGGAGGACGTCGAGGGCCGCCGCTACCTCGACATGCTGGCCGGCTACTCGGCGCTCAACTTCGGCCACCGCCACCCGGCGCTGCTGGAGGCGGCCCACCGCCAGCTGGACCGGCTCACCCTGACCTCGCGCGCCTTCCACAACGACCGGCTCGCCGAGTTCGCCGAACGGCTGGTCGCGCTGACCGGCCTCGACATGGTGCTGCCGATGAACACCGGCGCCGAGGCGGTCGAGAGCGGCATCAAGGTGGCCCGCAAGTGGGCGTACGACGTCAAGGGCGTCCCGGCGGACCGCGCGACGATCGTGGTGGCGGCGGACAACTTCCACGGCCGTACGACGACGATCGTCAGCTTCTCCACGGACGAGACGGCCCGGGCGGGCTTCGGCCCCTTCACCCCCGGGTTCCGGGTCGTGCCGTACAACGACCTGGCCGCGCTGGAGGAGGCCGTCGACGAGACCACTGCGGCCGTGCTGATCGAGCCGATCCAGGGCGAGGCAGGGGTGATCATCCCGGACGACGGCTATCTGGCCGGGGTGCGGGAGCTGACCCGCCGCAAGGGCTGCCTGTTCATGGCGGACGAGATCCAGTCCGGCCTGGGCCGCACCGGCCGCACCCTCGCCGTGCAGCACGAGGACGTCGTGCCGGACGTGCTGCTGCTCGGCAAGGCCCTGGGCGGCGGGATCGTACCGGTGTCGGCGGTGGTGGCCCGCCGCGAGGTGCTCGGCGTGCTGCACGCGGGCGAGCACGGGTCGACGTTCGGCGGCAACCCGCTGGCCGCCGCGGTCGGGACGGCCGTGGTGGAGCTGCTGGAGACCGGCGAGTTCCAGCGCAGGGCCGCCGAACTCGGAGTGGTGCTGCGCGGCGGCCTGACCTCCCTGGTCGGCAAGGGCGTCCTCGGCTTCCGGGCGCGCGGGCTCTGGGCGGGCGTCGACATCGACCCGGCCATCGGCACCGGCCGCGAGATCAGTGAGCGGCTGATGCGGGAGGGCGTGCTGGTGAAGGACACGCACGGTTCGACGATCCGGCTGGCGCCGCCGCTCACCATCACCGGCGAGGAGCTGCAGTCCGCGCTCGGCACGCTGGAGGAGGTGCTCGCGCAGGGCGCATGAGTCCGGTCCGGGGGCCGTCCGGCGGGGCGGCCCCCCTTCCGCGGTGCCGCGTCCCGCGCGCACCCCGCGCCGGTCGGGGTGAGTATGGGGACAGGTGGTGGTGGACCACTCTCCGCGACAGAGAGGTCGGCCGTGGGTGCATACGAGAGGCCTCGTCTGGTCGGCCGATCGTTCGACGTGGCGGACGCGGCTCCGCTGCTGCTCGGCGCCCAGGGTTCGATCACCGGTTGGACCGGGGAGGCCGAACGGCTGCTGGGCCACGCCGCCGCCGAGGTGGTCGGCAAGCAGCTCGCCGATCTGCTGGTCCGGGAGGACGCCGTGCGGATGCCCAGGCTGCTGGAGCGCTGCCGCGCGGACGGCGGGTGGTCGGGGCTGCTGACCACCCGGCGGCGGGACGGCCGCCCGCTGCGCGTGATGGTGCGGATCTCCTCCGCCGAGGAGGCGCGGGGGCCGTCCCGCTGGCTGGTGCTGCTGTCGGAACTGGCCGAGGCGCACGGCTGGGACATGAGCCGCATCGTGCTGGAGCAGCTGGTCGCCCGGTCGCCGGTCGGCATCGCGATCCTGGACACCGACCTGCGCTACGTGTGGTCGAACGCGGCGCTGGCCGAGTTCGGCGGCGGTCCGCCGCAGGCGCGGCTGGGCCGGCGGCTCGCCGACGTGCAGCCCGGACTGGACGTCGAGGACATCGAGGCGCAGATGCGCAGGGTGCTGGCGACCGGCCGGCCGGTGGTGGGCTACGAGCACCTGGGCCGGGTGCGGTCCGCGCCGCTGCGCGAGACCGCGCACATGATGTCCTTCACCCGCCTGGACGACGAGCGGGGCCGCCCGATGGGCGTGTACTACACGGTCGTGGACATCACCGAACGGCACCGCGCCCGCGGTCGGCTGGCGCTGCTCGACCGGGCGGGCGAGCACATCGGCAGGACCCTGGACATCGGTCGCACCGCGCAGGAGCTGGCCGACGTGGCCGTACCCGACTTCGCCGACTTCGTCGCCGTGGATCTGCTGGAGGACGTGCTGCGGGGGGCGGAGCTGCCCCGCACGGCGGCCGACGGCTCGGGCACGGTGCCGCTGCGGCGGGCCGGCCACCAGTCGGTGAGCCCCGGAGTACCCGAGGCGGTCGTCGGTATCGGCGACATCGCCTCCTACCTGCCCGGATCACCGCCGATCCGCTGCCTGACCACCGGCCGGCCGTGGAGCGAGGAGCGGCTGGACCCGCTGGCCCGGGAGTGGGCCGCGGACCTCCCGGGGGGCCGCGAGGCGACCTTCCTCGAACTGGGGCTGCACAGCGTGCTCATCGTGCCGATCCGCGCCCGCGGCGTCACCCTGGGGGTCACCACGTTCTTCCGGCGCCGGCGCCACGAGCCCTTCGACCGCAGCGACCTGAACCTGGCCGAGGACCTGGTCGCCCGCGCGGCGGTGTGCGTGGACAACGCCCGCCGCTACAGCCGCGAACGCGATGCCGCCCTGGTGCTCCAGCGCAGCCTGCTGCCGCACCGGCTGCCTCAGCAGGACGCGGTGGAGGTGGCCGCCTGCTACCGCCCGGCCGACGAGCTGACCGGCCTCGGCGGCGACTGGTACGACCTGATCCCGTTGTCGGGTGCGCGGGTGGCGCTGGTGGTGGGCGAGGTGCCGGGGCACGGCATCGACGCGGCGGCCGGGATGGGCAGGCTGCGCACCGCGGTGCGCACGCTGGCCGCCCTGGACCTGCCGCCCCAGGAGGTCCTGGCCCATCTCGACGACCTGGTGGCGCGCACCGCACACGAGGAGGGCGTGCCGGAGGACGGCGAGGGCGCCTCCCAGGCGGTGGGTTCGGGCTGCGTCTACGTGGTGTACGACCCGGTCGGGGGGCGGTGCGCGATGGCCGCCGCCGGGCACCCGTCACCGGCCGTGGTCGAGCCCGACGGCACCGTCACCTTCGTGGAACTGCCGCAGGGTCCCCCGCTGGGCGCGGGCGGTCCGCCGTTCGAGTCGGTGGAGCTGGAGCTGGCGGAGGGCAGCGTGCTCGCGCTGCACACCGACGGGCTGCTGGCGCCCGGCGCCGCATGGGCGGCGGACGCGGACCGGGAGCCGCTGGGCCGCGCGCTGCGGCGGACGGCGGAATCGCTGGACCTGCAGTGCCGCACCGTCGTGGACGCGCTCGTCCCGGCCCGGCCGCAGGACGACGTGGCGCTGCTGATGGCCCGCGTCCGGCGTCTGGGCGCCCACCAGGTCGCGCTCTGGGACCTCCCCCGCGACCCGGCCGCCGTGGCCGAGGCCCGGCGGACGGTGGTCCGGCAGTTGGAGCGGTGGGGTCTGGACGAACTGGCGTTCACCACCGAACTGGTGGTCAGCGAGCTGGTCACCAACGCGCTGCGGTACACGGGCGGACCGATCGAACTGCGGCTGATCCGGGAGCGGTCGCTGATCTGCGAGGTCTTCGACGGCGGCGTCACGGCTCCGCGCCTGCGCCACCCCCGCGCCACGGACGAGGGCGGGCGGGGGCTGCTGCTGGTCTCCCAGGTGACGCAGCGCTGGGGGACGCGGTTCGCGTCCGACGGGAAGACCATCTGGGCGGAGCAGCCGCTGGCGGAGGCCCGGGCGTGACGCGGCGGCTGCCCGCGCCGCCGCGGGACGGAACGAGAATGCGGCGGCAGAGAGGGGGCGTCGAGCCACGATGACCACTTCGATCGACTACCGGGCGGTGTTCCAGGCGCTGCCCGGCATGGTGGCCCTGCTCACCCCCGAGCTGGTCTACGCGGATGCCAACGAGGACTACCTGAGACTGGTCGGGCGGCAGCGCGACCAGGTGGTCGGCCGGCACCTCATCGACGTCTTCCCGGACAACCCCAACGACCCCGCGGCGTCCGGCAGCCGCAACGTGCAGTCCTCGCTGTACCGCGTGCTGGCCACCGGCGAGCGCGACGCGATGGCGCTGCAGCGCTACGACATCGAGGATCCCGACCGGCCGGGAGAGTGGGCCGAACGCTACTGGAGCCCGGTCAACGCGCCGGTGCCCGGACCGGACGGCAAGGTGGTGCTGCTGGTGCACCGCGTGGAGGAGATCACCGAGCTGATCCGGGCGCGCGGCGGCCCGGCCTCCAGCCGCCGGCTGCTGGAGGCCGAGTTGTACACGCGGGCCCGGGAACTGCAGGAGGTCAACGAGCGCCTGCGCCAGGCGCACGCCCGCGAGCGCGAGGTGGCTTTGGCCCTGCAGGAGGCGATGCTGCCCGCCACCCGTCAGGGCCGCAGCCACCGGGCCGCCGTGCGCTACCGGCCGGCGATCGGCTCCCTGAACGTGTGCGGTGACTGGTACGACGTGGTGAACCTGGTCGGCGGCAACCGGCTCGGGGTGTCGGTCGGGGACGTCGTCGGGCACGGGCTGGCGGCCTCGTGCGTCATGGGCCAGTTGCGCAGCGCGCTGACCGCGGCCTCCCGGGTCGCCCTGGGGCCCGCGCAGGCTCTGGACGTGCTGGGCCACTACGCGCACGTCGTGGACGGCGCCGAGTCCGCGACCGCGGTGACCACGTTCATCGATTTCGACGAGCGCACCATCGCCTACAGCAGTGCCGGGCATCTGCCGCCGGCGCTGGTGCACGCCGACGGCCGGGTGGAGTTCCTCGACCGGGCAACCGATCCGCCGCTGGACGCGCGCCCCGACCCGAGGCCGCGCATCCAGGCGGCCACCCGCTACGCGGAGGGCGCCACGCTCGCCCTGTACACCGACGGCCTGGTCGAACGCCGCCGGGAGGACATCGACACCGGCCTGGCCCGGCTCGCGGACGCACTGCACAGGCACCGGCACGCGGAACCCGAGGTGCTCGCGGACGCGGTGCTGCTGGAGCTGCTGCCCCCGGGCGGGGCGACCGACGACACGGCGCTGGTCGTCGTACGGCTGTGAGGCGCGACCGGTGCCCGACCGCCGGCGGCGGTCGTGAACGCGCCACCCCGGGCCACCGGGTTGATGACTACCCGCCAGTAGGACCAGGCTGGTGCGGCGGCATCCCCATCACCCCCTGTCCGCGCCTACACTGGCCCCCACGAGAAGCCGGTTGACCTGCAAGAACGCGGCGGTTGAGCCACTACACCACGGTGAGGAGCGACCCCTTGTTCTACTATCTGCTGAAATATGTGCTGCTGGGCCCGCTGCTGAGACTGCTCTTCCGGCCCCGGATCGAGGGGCTGGACCACGTGCCCGCGTCCGGACCGGCCATCATCGCGGGCAACCACCTGTCCTTCTCCGACCACTTCCTGATGCCCGCCGTCCTCAAGCGCCGCATCACCTTCCTGGCGAAGGCGGAGTACTTCACCGGCTCCGGCCTCAGGGGCCGCCTGGTCGCGGCGTTCTTCCGCAGCGCCGGGCAGATCCCGGTCGACCGCTCCGGGAAGGAGGCCGGCCGGGCCGCGATCCGGGAGGGCCTCGGTGTGCTCCGCCGCAGGGAACTGCTCGGGGTCTACCCGGAGGGCACCCGTTCGCACGACGGGCGCCTGTACAAGGGGAAGGTCGGCGTGGCGGTGATGGCGTTGAAGGCCCAGGTGCCGGTGATCCCCTGCGCGATGATCGGCACCTTCGAGGCGCAGCCGCCCGGCCAGCTGGTTCCGAGCCTCCGCCCGGTCGTCATCCGGTTCGGCAGGCCCCTGGACTTCTCCCGCTACGCCGGCCTGGAGAACGAGAAGGCGGTGCTGCGCGCGGTCACCGACGAGATCATGTACGCCATCCTGTCGCTGTCCGAGCAGGAGTACGTCGACCAGTACGCCGCGGTGGCGAAGGCGGAGACGGCGGAGAAGGAGCGCAGGTTCCCGCGGCTGCCGCTCACCTGACGGCCCCCGCGCCAGGCGGCCGGAACGCCCCGGCCGCCTGCCGCCGGGCTCACCCCCGGGGCCCGCCCAGCAGGGCCAGCGCCTCGTCCAGCGCCCTCCGCAGCCGCAGCCCGTCCGGCGCCACCGCGCTGACCAGAGCGGCCGGCCCGGCGAGCGGCGCCAGTACGCACCCGTCGCCGACGCTGCGCACCGGAACCGGTTGCCGGGTGAACTCCGGCCGCACGACCACCAGCTGCCCCACCGCCCGGTGACCCGCCAGCACGGCGGGGCCCGCCCAGCCGCCCGGTGCGCCGGGACCGCAGGACAGCTCCTGGTCCAGGACCAGGCGCCCGGCGATGCGCACCCCGAGACGGCTGGTGAGCCGTCCGGGCTGCTCTCCCGCCCGGCCCAGCACCTGCTCCTCGCGCAGCACCAGCCGGCCTCCGGCCGCGACCTCGACGCGGGTGGTGACGCGCAGCTCGCTGCCGGCCGCCGCGATCAGCGGCTCGGGCAGCCACTCCGCCTCCGCCCCGTCGGCCACCCGCAGGTGCACGTCGTAGCGTGCCTCCCCCTTGTGCTGCCCCGGCAGGGCGATCGTCGCCGCGGCCGAGCCGACCCGGAGCCGGGCGTCCTCCCCGACCAGCGCCCGGACCGAGAAGTGGTCCCCGCCGAGCGGACCGCTCATCGCGCCCACCAGCATCACCCGCGCCTCGGTGCCGCTCCCCCGGGTCCGCCGGAGCGCGAGCGGCCCCTCACCGACCAGCTCGGGCAGGCGGGTGCGGCCGGCCGCGTCGGCGCGGGCGACGATCCGCGCGGTGGCCCTGACCCCGGCGCCGGTCACGCCGTCCACACGGCCAACCGGGTGCGCACCCAGTCGGCGACGTCCGCCACCCCGGACCCCTCTCGCAGCGACTGCAGGACGACCGGCAGTCCGCCCCGCCGGGCCTTGGCGTCGGCGGCCATCCGGGCGAGGTCGGAGCCGACGTACGGGGCGAGGTCCGTCTTGTTGACCACGAGCAGGTCCGCGGTGGTGACGCCCGGTCCGCCCTTGCGGGGGATGTCGTCGCCGCCCGCGACGTCGATCACGAAGACCTGCGCGTCCACGAGCCCCCTGGAGAAGGTCGCGGTGAGGTTGTCACCGCCGGACTCGACGAGGACCAGGTCCAGTGGACCGGTCTCGTCCTCCAGATCCTCCACGGCCTCCAGGTTGGCCGAGATGTCGTCCCGGATCGCGGTGTGCGGGCAGGCACCCGTCTCCACCGCGGTGATCCGCTCGGGCGGCAGCACCGCCTCGCGCAGCAGGAACTCGGCGTCCTCGCGGGTGTAGATGTCGTTGGTGACGACGGCCAGCGACAGTTCGTCCCGCAGGGCCCTGCACAGCGCGGCGACGGTGGCGGTCTTCCCGGACCCGACGGGCCCGCCGAGCCCGATCCGCAGAGCGCGGCGCGAACCGTCGGGCCGCCGGGCGTCGGCGCTGACGGCGGAGGGGCCGGCGTGGGAGTGGTCGAGGTGCATGTGCGGCTCCTGGGACTGGGAACGGTCGGGCGGGCGCCGGTCGGTGACCGGACCACGGGTCGGCGGGGGCGGGGACGGGGACGGGGCGATCAGGTGCGTGCGGCGGTCCGGCGCGTCCGGGTCCGCCCGGGGCGGGCCCCCACCGGTGGCGGAGCGGCCGGAGGGCCGGCGGACCGAACGGGCGCGGGCCGGCGGGTGCTACGAGGGGAACAGCCGCACGCTCCAGCCGGCGGGTGCTACGAGGCGAACAGCCGCACGCTCCAGCCGGCGTGCAGCTCCGCGCCGATCTCCAGCAGCGGCGCGGACGCCGCCGGCAACGCGTCGACGCCTTCGTCGAGCGCACGGCGCGCCGCGTCCACCGCCAGGTCCACCACCCGGTCCAGTTCCGGTGCCAGCCGGGCCAGCACGCGGGTCGCCTCGAACGGGTCGAGGCTCAGCAGCCGCACGGTCGCCGTCGCCGGGCCGCCGACGCTCTCGTAGGCCGCGCAGTGAGCGGCGTCCTCCGGCCCGAGTCCCGCGGCACGTGCGGTCAGCCCGAGCACCACCGGCTGGTGCGCGCCCTTGGGGAACTCGCGTGCGAGGGCGTCCAGTTCACCGGAGGGCCAGGTCGACCGAGCGGCCCGCAGCAACTGCCGGCCGAGCTTCCGGGCCGCGGTGCGCAGTGCCGGCGAGGGCGTGCGGGCCTCGGCGGCCGCGTGCAGTTCCGCCGGGTCCATGCCGAGTGCCGAAGCCGCGGCGAAGCCCGCCGCCACCAGACCGGCGGTGTGCAGCCGGCCCCGGCAGAACCGCTCCAGGTCCGCGGCGCCGGCGATGCGGCCGGCCCGCACCGCCTCCTCGGCGCCCCCGGAGTGCGCGTGCCCTCCGGCGGGAAAGCGGCCGTCCGCCAGGACGAGAAGTGCGGCCCTGGACATCAGAAGAGGAAGTAGCGCTGGGCCATGGGCAGTTCGGCGGCCGGTGCCGCCTCCACCAGCTCCCCGTCGATGCGCACGGCGAAGCTGTCCGGGTCGATCTCGACGCGGGGGCGGGCGTCGTTCTCCCGCATGTCCGCCTTGGACACCGAGCGGGTCGACTCGATGGCGAGGAACCGCTTGCCCAGTCCCAGCCGTTCCGGCAGACCGTCCTCGACGGCGGCCGGGGCGACGAAGTTGACCGAGTTCGCGGCGGGCGCCCGTCCGATCGCCCCGTACATAGGGCGCGGCAGCACCGGCTGCGGGGTCGGGATCGACGCGTTCGCGTCGCCCATCTGCGCGTAGGCGATCTGCCCGCCCTTGAGGACGAGGTGGGGCTTGACGCCGAAGAAGGCGGGTTCCCACAGGACGAGGTCCGCGAGCTTGCCGGTCTCCACGGAGCCGATCTCCCGGGCGAGTCCCTGCGCGACCGCCGGATTGATCGTGTACTTGGCGACGTACCGGCGCACCCGCAGGTTGTCCGCGGCGCCGTCGCCCGGCAGCGCGCCCCGCCGCCGCTTCATGACGTGCGCGGTCTGCCAGGTCCGCATGATCACCTCTCCGACCCGTCCCATGGCCTGCGAGTCGGAGGAGATGATGGAGATGGCCCCCAGGTCGTGGAGCACGTCCTCCGCGCCGATCGTCGACGGCCGGATCCGGGACTCGGCGAAGGCCAGGTCCTCCGGCACCGCGGGGTTGAGGTGGTGGCACACCATCAGCATGTCGAGATGCTCCTCGACGGTGTTGACGGTGAACGGCCGCGTCGGGTTGGTCGAACTCGGCAGCACGTGCGGTTCGGAGACCACGCTCATGATGTCGGGTGCGTGGCCGCCGCCCGCTCCCTCGGTGTGGTAGGCGTGGATGCTGCGCCCGGCGATCGCGGCGAGGGTGTCGCCCACGAACCCGGCCTCGTTGAGCGTGTCGGTGTGGATGGCGACCTGGACGCCGGTCCGGTCGGCCACGGTGAGGGCGGCGTCGATGGCGGCCGGCGTCGAGCCCCAGTCCTCGTGCAGTTTCAGGCCCAGGGCGCCACCGCGGATCTGGGAGAGCATCGCCTCGTGGGAGACGGTGTTGCCCTTGCCGAGCAGGCCGATGTTGAGCGGGTGGTCCTCCATCGCCTCCAGCATCCGGGCGAGGTGCCAGGGCCCGGGGGTCACCGTGGTCGCCTTGGACCCCTCGGCCGGTCCGGTGCCGCCGCCGACCAGCGTCGTGATCCCCGAGGACAGCGCCTCGTCGGCGATCTGCGGGCAGACGAAGTGGACGTGGGCGTCGATCGCGCCGGCGGTGAGGATCCGGCCGTTCCCGGCGATCACCTCGGTCTCCGGGCCGATGACCAGGTCGGGGTGGACGCCGTCCATGGTGTCCGGGTTGCCGGCCTTGCCGATGCCGGTGATCCGTCCGTCGCGGATGCCGACGTCGGCCTTGACGATCCCCCAGTGGTCGATGACGACGGCGCCCGTCACCACCGTGTCCGGGGTGCCCTCGGCACGGGTGGCCCGGGACTGGCCCATCGACTCCCTGATGACCTTGCCGCCGCCGAACACCGCTTCGTCGCCGGCGAGTCCGGGCCCACCGGAGCGGTCCTCCTCGATCTCGACGAGCAGCTCGGTGTCGGCGAGCCGGATGCGGTCACCGGTGGTGGGGCCGAACAGGTCGGCGTACGCGGCGCGCGAGATCTCAGGCATCGAGGGCACCTCCGGTCCGGCCGCGCAGGCCGGGTACGACGCGGGCGCCGGCCAGCGGGACGAGTTCGACCTCGACGGGGATACCGGGTTCGAAGCGCACGGCGGTGCCGGCGGGAACGTTCAGCCGCCTGCCGTGGGCCGCCGCACGGTCGAACTCGAGGCCCGGGTTGGCCTCCGCGAAGTGGTAGTGGGAACCGACCTGCACGGGGCGGTCGGCGGCGTTCAGCACGAGCAGTGCCGTGACCTCGCGGCCCGCGTTGCACACGATCGGACCGTCGGCGAAGAGGATCTCTCCCGGTGTCATCGCCGCCCCCTCAGACGATCGGCTCGTGCACGGTGACGAGCTTGGTGCCGTCCGGGAAGGTGGCCTCCACCTGCACGTCGTGGACCATCTCGGCCACGCCGGGCATGACGTCGTCGCGGGTGAGCACCTTCCGCCCGGAGGACATCAGCTCGGCGACGGTCCTGCCGTCGCGGGCGCCTTCGAGGAGGTGCGAGGTGATCAGGGCGACGGCCTCGGGGTGGTTCAGTCTCAGCCCTCGGGAGCGGCGCTTCTCGGCGACGTCGGCCGCCACGTGGATCAGCAGCCTCTCCTGCTCGTGCGGGGTCAGTTGCATGTCCCACCTCACCTCCTCGCTCCGGACCGTGCGGGGTCCGGCTGCCGCAGCCACCGCGCCAGGGAATACACGTAGCACACGGACGAACCGCGCGAACCTTCGCGAACCGGATACGAAAACCCCAGGTGGCGTGGTGGGGCAGGTTAGTTCGGTGGAGTTTCAACGACGTTAAACCGAACCTTGATCACCTCATGACCGCGTCCTGGCGTGCCGCATACCGCCGCACACGGGCGAGTCGCGCGCCGACCGGGTGACGGTCCGGGACAGAAGTCGTCCTCCGGGGCGCAGGACGCCCCGTGAGGCGGAGGACGGTCCCTGGGACGGAGGACGGGCGGGCGGCAGGGCGGCGGTCCGGGGCGGGGCGACGCACGGGAGGGGGCGGCTCGCCGGCCGCGCGCCGGGACAGCTCGTCGAGGGCGGGGCGACGCGCGGGAGGGGGCGGGCACCGGTTCGGGACGACGCGGGCGTCGGTTCGGGCGGGCGGGACCACACCCTGCCGGTCGGACGGCCGCGGTGCCTCCCGGCGCGGGCGGTGCGCCGCCGCGCGTCGGCGGTTGACAACCTCCGTTCGCGCCGCCCTGTACCGGACCCCGCGACGGGTCCGGCGCGGCCCCGTTGAAACGCGCCGAACGACGGTCCCCTCATCGGCGTATCCGCACCGGTTTTTTCGGGCTCGCCGCGGTTGCGCCGCCCTCCCGGCCCGGCAACCCGCCGTACGTCTACGCCGCTGGTCCGGGGCAGGTCCGCAGGGTGGACGCCGGGTCCGGCCGGCCCGCACCCACCCCAACGGAGGAAGGGTGACCAACGACACATAGGCCAGGTTCCGTTGTGATTCTCCGGCGCCCGTGGGTGAGGATCCCTGACTGACGGCAAGCCCCCGCCACAGACGGCGGGGCGGTCCGGGCGGACGCCGAGTCCTGCCGCCGTCCGGGCGACGGGTCGACAGAAGTGGATCGGCAGGAGTGGAGGACCCGAGCACGACGGGCTGCCGGAGCGTCAGTTCCGAGCGGTCCTTGGGGTGAAGTCGCCGCCACGGCGACCGGGCAACTTCGCCAGCCCGAATCCGACAGGTCATCCTTCACAGGCGGATGACGAAGGGTTGCGCATGACTGTGCCCAATCGTGTCCCGTCCCTCATGGCCCGCGCCGGGACCGCCTCGGCCCTCACGCTCGCCGCGGTCGGCGGCTCGGTCCTGGTACCGGGCTTCGCCCCGGACGCCGCGGCCGCCACGGTGGCGACGAAGGCGCTCCACGTGGCGGCCTCCAAGAAGGGCTCGCCCTACCAGTGGGGCGCCACGGGCCCGTACCGCTTCGACTGCTCCGGTCTGACGCTGTACTCGTACAAGAAGGCGGGTAAGAAGCTGCCCCGAACGGCGGCCCAGCAGTACAACCGCACCCATCACGTTGCCGCCCGCCACCGCAGAGTCGGTGACCTGGTCTTCTTCCACTACGGCCGGAGCGTCTACCACGTCGGCATCTATGCCGGACGGGGGCGGATCTGGCATGCGCCGAAGACCGGCGACGTGGTGCGGCTGCAGAAGATCTGGACCGGCAGCGTCTGGTACGGCCGGGTCCGCTGACGGCCGCGTCGGACGACGGCCGGGTCCGCCGGCGAGCAGGCCCGGCGGCGGCCGGGCGGGGGCGGCGGCCGGGCGGGGGCGGCGGCCGGGCGGTGGCGGCGGCCGGGCGGGGGCGGCGGCCGGGCGGTGGCGGCGGCCGGGCGGGGGCGGCGGCCGGGCGGTGGCGGCGGCCGGGCGGTGGCGACCAACGAGGTGCCGTCGAGGCCGTGTCCGCCGGGCGCCGCGTCGCGGGCCCGGGTGACGCCCGTACACGGCAGTGGCCGCGTGTACCGGGTGATGGCGGTGCGGGCCCCGGGCTCCCTCCGGGCGGGCCCGGGCCGGCCCGGCCCGGGCCGGACGTGCCGGTCGCGGGCGGAGCCCCGCCGGCACCGGTGCCGGCGTGAGCCGCGCCCCGCCCAGCGGGGGCTCATGGCTCGGGCCGGTGGACCGCGGGGACCGCGTCGACCGCGGTGACGGTCCACGGCAGGGCGATGGAGACGGTCTTCCCGCCCTCCGGCGTGGGGCGCACGGTGAGGCTCCCGCCGCACTCCGCGGTCAGGCATCGGATGATCACCATCCCGCGGCCGTTGTCCTGCTGAACGGCCGCGGGGAGCCGTCTGGGGAAGCGGGGATGGCTGTCGGTGACGCCGATGCGCAGCTCCTCGTCCCGTTCCAGGGTGAGGCCCACCGTGAAGGTCGGCGACTGGCCGAAGGTGTGCTGGACGGCGTTGGTGGCCAGCTCGGAGACGATCAGCCGGATGGTGTCGGCGGTGTCCGAGTCCTCCGCCAGCCCCCACTCCGCGAGGGTGCCGGCCACGAAGGCACGGGCCGCGGGTACCGAGGCGGGATCGCTCGGCAGAGTGACGGATGCTTCCAGAAGATCTGCCATGGCGACGTCGTCCTTTTCCCGCGGGACCGCGGTCCGGCACGCGAGGCGGATGGTTCGAGTACGGTCCCGGACTGGTGCTTGGCCGCCAGACTGCCACCACAGGGGCGCTCATGGGCGGCGATCCACCAAGATGTGCATATATCTGTCGCTCGAAGCGGTGAACTCTGTTACTGCAGCACATATTTGGCAGGGCGACAGGAGTAAAGGAATACGAGGAGGAGTGGCGCGATGCAGGACGGTCCCGCGGTCCGCCGCCGGAAGCTGGGCGCCGAACTTCGCTCCCTGCGCACCGGTGCGGGTTTCACCAGCGGCGAGGCGGCTCGGCTGGTGGGCTGGCACCAGTCGAAGGTCAGCCGAATCGAGACGGGCACGAGCGGCGCGAAACCGGCCGATGTGCGGTTACTGCTGGACGCCTACGGGGTCGAGGACACCGGGATCCGCGAGCTGCTGCTGGTGCTCGCCGGTTCCCGCAACACGGTGCGGGACCACTGGTGGCACGCCTACCGCGGGGTACTGCCGCCCACCTACCGCGACTTCATCTCGCTGGAGTCGCAGGCGAGCGCGATGCGGACACTGGAGACCTCGGTGGTGCCGGGACTGCTGCAGACGCCGGAGTACGCCCGCGCGGTGACCAGGGCCGCCGTGGACGAGGTCGACGACGACCGGCTGGACGCCCTGGTCGAGGTGCGGCTGGCACGCCAGGACGTGCTGCGGTCGGACCCGCCGCTCAGGCTCAGCGCGGTGCTGGACGAGGCCGTGCTGCACCGGGAGGTGGGCGGGCCCGAGGTGATGGCCCGGCAGCGGGCGCGACTGGCAGAGGCCGCCGGCCTGCCCCAAGTACTGCTCCAGGTGCTGCCGTTCTCCGCGGGGGCGCATATCGGCATCACCGGGCCTTTCGTTATCTTCTCATTTTCGAGCACTTCCGATCTGGATGTTGTCGTTATCGACCACTTGACGAGTAGCCTCCACCTCGAACGGAAAGAAGACCTCCGGGCTTACTCGGAGGCCTTCGACTCCCTGAGGGCGCACGCCCTTTCACCCGAGGACTCGCTGGAACTCATCGCCGCGACAGGTGACGGAACGTAGGGAGGACCCATGACCGCTCCGCCTCGCAACAAGTGGTCCGCTACCCAGCTGCCCGAGGTGCGCTGGCTGCGCAGCAGCTACAGCACCGGGGCCAACAACTGCGTCGAGACGGCACGGCCGGCACGGGGGCCGGCGGCCGGGCTGCTCGCCGTGCGCGACTCCAAGCATCCGGCCGGGCCCGCGCTGCTCTTCTCCCCCGGAAGCTGGGCGGACTTCACCGCCGCGGTGAGCCGGGCCTGACCCGGTACGGCCCCGCTCCCCCGGGGCGACGCACGGCCGTGGTACGCCGACTCATGGTCGCGTCTCGCCGATGACCCGTACAGCGCGCTCGATCTGCGCCTCGGAGAGGTCCGCTCGGGCGGTCAGCCTGAGCCGCGAGATCCCGTCGGGCACGGAAGGGGGCCGGAAGCAGCCCACGGCGAGCCCGGCCGCCCGGCAGTCCGCGGCCCATCGCACGGCCCCCTCGGGTGACGGCGCGCGCACGGAGACGACCGCGGCGTCGGGGCGTACCGCGTCCAGCCCCGCGGCCGTCAGGCGGTCGTGCAGCTCGCCCGCCACCGTGCGCGCCCGCACCGCCCGCCGCGGCTCCCGTCCGATCAGCCGGAGGGCGGCCAGCGCCGCTCCCGCCGCGGCGGGAGCCAGGCCGGTGTCGAAGATGAACGTCCGGGCCGCGTTGACCAGGTGGTCGATCACCCGGGCCGGACCGAGCACGGCGCCGCCCTGGCTGCCGAGCGACTTGGACAGGGTGAGCGTCACGACGACGTCCTCGGCTCCCGCGAGACCGGCCGCCGCGGCCGCTCCCCGGCCGCCGGGGCCGAGCACACCGAACCCGTGCGCGTCGTCGGCCACCAGACCGGCGCCGTGTTCCCGGCAGGCCGCGGCGAGCTCCGCCAGCGGAGCGGCGTCCCCGTCGACGGAGAACACCGTGTCGGACACCGCGACGGCGGTCCCGTCGTGCGTGTGCAGCGCCTTGCGCACGGCCTCGGGATCGGCGTGCGCCACCACCTGGGTGGCCCCCCGGGCCAGCCGGCAGCCGTCGATCAGCGAGGCGTGGTTGCCGCTGTCGGAGACGATCAGCGAGCCGTGCGGGGCGAGGGCGGTGACCGCCGCGAGGTTGGCGGCGTAGCCCGAGGAGAAGACCAGCGCGGCCTCGAAACCGCAGAATCCGGCCAGCTCCCGCTCCAGCTCGGTGTGCAGTTCGGTGGTGCCGGTGACCAGCCGCGAGCCGGTGGCGCCGCCGCCCCAGGTGCGGGCCGCCCGCGCGGCTCCCTCGACGACCTCCGGGTGGCGGGCCAGCCCCAGGTAGTCGTTGCTCGCGAGGTCCAGCAGCGGCGTGTCGGCCGGGCGCGGGCGCAGGGTCCGTTCGAGTCCGGCCCGGCGGCGCGTCCGCGCCTGCTCGTCGATCCAGCCGAACGCCATGGGCCCCTCCGGTCGTTTTGTAGGCAGTGCACAGACACTAGCGGCACGACCAGCCACCCAGGATGTGGCAATACCCACACGGTGAAGCGCCGCCGTTGTGCGGACTCTCCTTGGCCCGGGGCGGGTCCGTAGGACAGGATCGTGCCTCATGGACCTGCTGAACACGCTGGTGGACAAGGGACTGCGGCGCGAGACGCCGACCCGCGAGGAGGCGCTGGCCGTCCTCGAGACCTCCGACGACGACCTGCTCGATCTGGTGGCCGCGGCCGGGAAGGTGCGCCGCCACTGGTTCGGGCGACGGGTGAAACTCAACTACCTCGTCAACCTCAAGTCCGGGCTGTGCCCGGAGGACTGCTCCTACTGCTCCCAGCGGCTGGGCTCCAAGGCGGACATCCTCAAGTACACGTGGCTCAAGCCGGACGAGGCATCCCGGGCCGCCGCCGCGGGCCTGGCCGGCGGTGCCAAACGGGTGTGCCTGGTGGCCAGCGGCCGCGGACCGACCGACCGGGACGTGGACCGGGTCTCGGACACCATCAAGGCGATCAAGGACCAGAACGAGGGTGTCGAGGTGTGCGCCTGCCTCGGCCTGCTCTCCGACGGCCAGGCCGAGCGGCTGCACGCGGCCGGAGCCGACGCCTACAACCACAACCTCAACACCTCCGAGGACACCTACGCGGACATCACGACCACGCACACCTACGCCGATCGGGTGGACACGGTCGAGAAGGCGCACGCGGCCGGCCTGTCGGCCTGCTCCGGCCTGATCGCGGGCATGGGCGAGAGCGACCGGGACCTGGTGGACGTGGCCTTCTCGCTGCGTGAGCTGGACCCGGACTCGGTTCCGGTCAACTTCCTCATCCCGTTCGAGGGCACCCCGCTGGCCAAGGAGTGGAACCTGACCCCGCAGCGCTGCCTGCGGATCCTGGCGATGGTCCGGTTCGTCTGCCCCGACGTGGAGGTCCGCATCGCCGGCGGACGCGAGGTGCATCTGCGGACGATGCAGCCGCTCGCCCTGCACCTGGCCAACTCGATCTTCCTCGGTGACTACCTGACCAGCGAGGGCCAGGCCGGCAAGGCGGACCTGGAGATGATCGCGGACGCCGGGTTCGAGGTGGAGGGCGCCGACGAGGTGACCCTGCCCGCGCACCGGTCGGGCGGCGGCTGCGGATCCCACGAGAGCGACGGGTGCGGATCCCACGCCGAGGCGGGTTGCGGTTCGGCGCACGGGGCCGGCGGCTGCGGCTCACACGAGGGCGCCGGGGTGTGCGGTGCGGCACCGGCTCCGGCGGCACCGGCCGATGAGCCGCGCACGGATCTGGTCGCGGTGCGCCGGCGCGGTGCCGGAACGGATCTCGCGCCCAATGCCTGAGCCGGACCTGTCGGAGCTGCTGGACCTGGACCGGCGGCACGTGTGGCATCCGTACGCCCCGATGCCGGGGCAGGCCGATCCGCTCGTCGTCGCCTCGGCGAGCGGGGTCCGGCTCCGGCTCGCGGACGGCGGCGAGCTGGTCGACGGCATGTCCTCGTGGTGGTCGGCCATCCACGGCTACAACCATCCGGTGCTCAACGAGGCCGCCCGCGCGCAGCTCGGGCGGATGAGCCACGTGATGTTCGGCGGGCTCACCCACGAGCCCGCCGTGCGGCTGGCCCGGCTGCTGGTCGACATCGCGCCGGAGGGACTGGAGCACGTCTTCCTCGCCGACTCCGGCTCGGTGTCGGTCGAGGTCGCGGTGAAGATGTGCCTGCAGTACTGGCGTTCGCTCGGCCGTCCCGCGAAGCGGAGGCTGATGACCTGGCGCGGCGGCTACCACGGGGACACCTGGCACCCGATGTCGGTGTGCGACCCCGACGGCGGCATGCACGAACTGTGGTCCGGGGCGCTGCCCCGGCAGGTGTTCGCCGAGGCGCCTCCCGCCGAGTACGAGGAGGCGTACGCCGAGCACCTGCGCCGGACCGTCGAGCGGCACGCGGACGAACTGGCCGCGGTGATCGTCGAGCCGGTGGTCCAGGGGGCGGGCGGGATGCGGTTCCACTCCCCCGCCTACCTGCGGGTGCTGCGCGAGGCCTGCGACGCCCACGACGTGCTGCTGGTGTTCGACGAGATCGCCACCGGCTTCGGCCGGACCGGGGAGCTCTTCGCGGCCGGACACGCGGGCGTGGCGCCGGACGTGATGTGCGTGGGCAAGGCCCTCACGGGCGGCTATCTGACGATGGCGGCGACGCTGTGCACCCCCCGGGTGGCGGACGGCATCTCGCGCGGCGAGGTGCCGGTGCTCGCCCACGGGCCGACCTTCATGGGCAACCCGCTCGCCGCCGCCGTGGCCCGCGCCTCGGTCGAGCTGCTGCTCGGCCAGGACTGGCGGGCCCGGGTGGCGCGGATCGAGTCCGGGCTGCGGACCGGGCTGGCCGAGGCGGCGGAGCTCCCCGCGGTGAAGGACGTCCGCGTCCTCGGCGCCGTCGGTGTGGTCCAGCTCGACCGTCCGGTGGACACGGCGGCCGCCACGCGGGCCGCCGTGCGCGAGGGCGTGTGGCTGCGGCCCTTCCGCGACATGGTCTACACGATGCCGCCCTACGTCACCGGTGACGAGGACGTGGCGCGGATCGCCCGCGCGGTGTGCGCGGCGGCGCGGGAGGGGTGACATGCCGGTACTGGTGATCACGGGGACCGGCACGGAGGTCGGCAAGACGGTCGCCACCGCGGCGGTCGCCGCGGCCGCGGTCGCCGCGGGCCGGTCGGTGGCCGTGCTGAAGGCCGCGCAGACCGGCGTACGGCCGGACGAGCGGGGCGACGCCGGGGAGGTGGCGCGTCTCGCGGGCGCGGTCACCACCGCCGAGGTCGCCCGGTACCCGGAGCCGTTGGCGCCGGCGACGGCGGCCCGGCGGGCCGGGCTGCCGCCGGTGCGGCCGCAGCAGGTCGCGGCCGCGGCCTCCGGGCTGGCCGCCACGCACGACCTGGTGCTGGTGGAGGGGGCGGGCGGGCTGCTGGTGCGGTTCGACGACGCCGGCTCGACGCTGGCGGACGCGGCCCGGCTGCTCGGCGCGCCGGTCCTGGTCGTGGCGTCGGCGGGGCTGGGCACGCTGAACACCACCGAGCTGACCGCGCGGGAACTGCGGCGGGGCGGACTGGAGTTGCTGGGGCTGGTGATCGGCAGTTGGCCGGGCGGCCCGGACCTGGCCTCGCGGTGCAATCTGGCCGACCTGCCGGAGGTGGCCGGGGCCCCACTGCTGGGCGCGCTGCCCGAGGGGGCGGGGTCGCGGACGCCGGAGGACTTCAGGGCGGCGGCGCCCGGATGGCTGTCGCCCCGGCTGGACGGCACCTGGGACGCGGAGGCCTTCCGGGCGCGGGAGGCACCCGCGCCGCTGCGGGCCGGCGTGGACGGACCGGGCACCGGCGGAGGACAATCCGACTGAGGCCCGCCGCACGGAGGAGGTCCCCATGCCGCTACGGTCCACCGGCACCCGGAAGACGGCCCGCGATGCCGTCCACCACCCCGTGTTCGCCCGCTTCTACGCCCGGGTCAGTGTGAACGCCGAGACCGGGGCGGGCATGGCCGGGGTGCGGGAGCGTCTGCTGGCCGGTCTGTCCGGGCGGGTGATCGAGGTGGGCGCGGGCAACGGGCTGAACTTCGCGCACTACCCGCAGGCGGTCTCCGAGGTCGTCGCGATCGAGCCCGAGCGGCTGCTGAGGGCGTTGGCGGTGGAGTCGGCGCTGCGTGCGGAGGTGCCCGTCGATGTCGCGCCGGGCACGGCGGAGGCGCTGCCGGTCGGGAGCGGGGCCTTCGACGCGGCGGTGGTCTCGCTGGTGCTGTGCAGCGTGCGGGACGTGGCGCGGGCCCTGGCGGAGGTGCACAGGGTGCTCAGGCCGGGCGGGGTGGTGCGGTTCTTCGAGCACGGCCGGGGCGGCGGGCCGGTGATGGGGTTCACCCAGCGGGCGCTGGACCGCACGTTCTGGCCGCCGCTGTGCGGCGGCTGCCACGTCTCCCGGGACCCGGTGGGCGCCCTGCGCTCGGCGGGGTTCGAGCTCGGCCCCTACCGGCGGATGACGATGCCGGAGAAGGGGCCCGTGCTGCCGACCTCGCACTGCGTGCTGGGCACCGCCTGGCGGCCGGCGGAGCGGGGAACCGCACGCGGGCCGCAGGGTCGCGTGTAGGCCCCCGGTCGGCGGCTCGGACCGCGGCTGCCCGGCGTTGCAGCGGCAAGGACGTGCCGAGCGGCCGCAGCGGAGCCGCACGGTGCCCCCGCCCTGTCCGGATGGCGGAACTCCCGGCCCCGCACTCGCCCGCGTGATGGGATCGGGGCATGTCTGATCTGCGCATACGGGCCGCGGCGCCCGAAGACCTGGACGCCGTGCTCGCCTTCTGGAAGTCGTCCGCCGAGGGCGCCAGCATCAGCGACGACCTGGCCGGGGTGGAGCGGCTGGTCGCCCGTGACCCCGAGGCGCTGCTGCTGGCGGAACGGGAGGGCGAACTCGTCGCAACGGTGATCGCCGGGTTCGACGGATGGCGCTGCCACCTCTACCGGCTCGCCGTTCACCCGGACCACCGCCGCCGGGGAATCGCGGCGGCGCTGCTCGCGGCGGCCGAGGAGCGGTTCGTACGGCTCGGCGGGCGACGCGGGGACGCGATGGTGCTCACCCGCAACCGGACCGCCCACCGTGCCTGGCGGGCGGCGGGATACGCACCCGAGGAGCACTGGCGGCGCTGGGTGAAGCCGCTGACGGGCTGAGGCCGCCCGTCCGCCGGGCGCAGCACCCGCGCCGCGCCGGCGGCACTCCGACGGACCCCGTGTGCCCGCCGCCCCGGCCTGCCGCCCACTGCTCCGGCCGCCCCTCTTACAGGCGTCGACTTTGCCCGTACTTTACCCTTGGGGGACGAGACCGGTCCCCAGCGAAAGGTTGAGCGTCCGCACATGGGCGAGCCTCCCCCGGCGCGACATCGCGCGATCCCTCCCGCCCTGTCCGATCATGGGACGGAGGTGACCCGATGATGGAAGTGCTTCTGCTGCTGGTGGCGGTCCTGCTGTCGCTCGCCTGCGGCGCCTTCGTGGCGGCCGAGTTCTCGCTGACCACGGTCGAGCGCGGCGAGCTGGAGCGCGCCGCGGCGCGCGGCGAACGCGGTGCGGCGGGCGCGCTCAAGGCCGTCCGCCACCTCACCTTCCAGCTCTCCGGCGCCCAGCTCGGCATCACCGTCACCAACCTGGTCGTCGGCATGCTGGCCGAACCCTCGATCGCCCGACTGCTCGCCGGCCCCCTGGAACGGCTCGGCATCTCGGGGGGCACGGCGACCACCGTCGCGCTGGTGCTGGGCACGGCGCTGTCCACGGTGTTCCTGATGGTCGTCGGCGAGCTGGTGCCGAAGAACTGGGCGATCTCCTCGCCGCTGGCGGTGGCCAGACGGGTCGGCAACCCGCAGCGCTGGTTCAGCGCGGCCTTCCGCCCCTTCATCACGCACCTCAACAACACCGCCAACCGCGTGGTGCGCCGGTTCGGCGTGGAGCCCGCCGAGGAGCTGGCGTCCGCACGCAGCCCCCAGGAGCTCGCGGCGCTGGCCCGGCACTCCGCCCGGGAGGGCGCCCTGGAGGCGGACACCGCCGAACTCTTCGTCCGCACCCTCAACCTCGCCGACCTGACCGCCGAGAACGTGATGACGCCCCGCGTCCAGGTCATCGCCCTCGATGCGCAGGCGACCTGCGAGGACGTCGCGAACGTGACCCGCGCCACCGGCCTGTCCCGGTTCCCGGTGTTCCGGGGCGGCCTCGACACGGTGGTCGGCACCGCGCACATCAAGGACGTCCTGGCGGTGCCCGCGGAGCACCGTCCCCGGGTGCCCGTCACGGACCTGATGCGGGAGCCCCTGCTGGTACCCGAGTCGCTCACCGTCGACCGGCTCCTGGACCGGCTGTCGGGCCGGAACACCATGGCGGTGGTCATCGACGAGTACGGCGGCACCGCGGGCGTGGCCACTCTGGAGGACATCGTCGAGGAGGTCGTCGGCGAAGTGCGCGACGAGCACGACCCGCACGAGACGCCGGACCTCGCCCCGGCGGGCACCGACGAGCAGGGCCGCACCGTGTACAGCGCGGACGGCGCCGCCCGCACGGACCAGCTCGCGCGGGTGGGCCTCAGAACGCCCGAGGGGCCGTACGAGACGCTGGCCGGCCTGGTCGCCACCGAACTCGGCAGGATCCCGGCCGTCGGCGACACCCTGCACCTGGCGGGGTGGCGGATGGACGTGGTGGACGCCTCGGGGCACCGCGCGGCTCGCGTGCTGCTGCACGCTCCACTGGCCGACGAGGCTGCCGAGGACGAGGAGGAGGTGCAGCGGTGACCGCCGTGCAGTTGCTGATCGGACTGGCGACGCTGGTCCTCAACGCCTTCTTCGTCGGCGCCGAGTTCGCGCTGATCTCGGTACGGCGGTCCCAGATCGAGCCGCACGCGGAGGAGGGCGACCGGCGTGCGAGGGGCGTGCTGTGGGGTCTGCAGCACGTGTCCGCGCTGATGGCGGCCGCCCAGCTCGGCATCACGCTGTGCACCCTGGTGCTCGGTGTGGTCGCCGAACCCGCGATCGCGCACCTGCTGGAACCGGTGTTCCACGCGGCCGGGGTGTCGACGGGCACCGGCCACGTGGTGTCGTTCGTGATCGCGCTGTCCCTGGCGACCTATCTGCACATGCTGCTCGGCGAGATGGTCCCGAAGAACGTCGCGCTCGCCGAGCCGGTGCGCACCGCTCTGCTGCTCGGCCCGCCCCTGGTGGCGCTGGCCCGTGCGCTGCGCCCGGTGATCTTCACGGTGAACGCCTTCGCGAACGCGCTGCTGACGCTGATGCGCATCGAGGCCAAGGAGGAGGTCACGGCGACCTTCTCGGACGAGGAGCTGGCGCAGATCGTCAAGGACTCCGGCGAGGCGGGACTCATCGACGAACGCGCCCGGGAACGCCTGCGCGACGCGCTGGAACTCGGCAGCCGCCCGGTACGCGACGTGGTCCTGCCGGTGGAACGCGTGGTGTCGGCCGGGACGGGCGTCACGCCGGAGGAACTGGAGCGGCTGTCGGCCGAGTCCGGCTTCTCCCGCTTCCCGGTCGTCGACGACGACCGCCGGATCGTCGGCTACCTGCACGTGAAGGACGCGCTGGACGCCTCCCCGCGCAGGACGCCGTTCCGGCTGCGGGACATGCGGCCGATCGCCCGCGTTCGGGAGACCACGCCCCTGGACGACGTGCTCACGGCGATGCGGGGCAGCCGCACCCATGTGGCGGCGGTGCTCGACGCGGAGGGGCGGCTGGCCGGGCTGGTGACGATGGAGGACGTGCTGCGGGAACTGTTCGGGCAGCGGGCCTGACCGGCCGCCGGCCGGGGTGCCCGGGGCCCGGGGCCCGGGAGCAGGCCGACCGACCGACGGGTATGGACTCGGGTTACCATCGCTGACGCCATGCAGACGAACCCCACGTACACCAGCCTGGTCGCGGTCGGCGACTCCTTCACCGAGGGCATGTCGGACCTGCTGCCGGACGGCTCCTACCGCGGTTGGGCGGACCTCCTGGCGGCCCGGATGGCCGCCCGCACGCCCGACTTCCGGTACGCGAACCTGGCCGTGCGCGGCAAGCTGATCCGGCAGATAGTCGACGAGCAGGTCGACGCGGCGGCCGCCATGGGCGCCGATGTGGTCACCCTGGTCGGCGGCCTCAACGACACGCTGCGGCCGAAGTGCGACATGGGGCGGGTGCGCGGACTGCTGACCGAGGCGGTGGAACGGCTGGCGCCGTCCTGCGGACAGCTCGTGCTGATGCGCAGCCCGGGCCGCCGGGGACCGGTCCTGGAACGGTTCCGGCCGCGGATGGAGGAACTGTTCGCCTGCGTCGACGACCTCGCCGCCAGGCACGGCGCACTCGTCGTCGACCTGTACGGGGCGCCTTCGCTCGGCGACCCCCGGCTGTGGGACGTCGACCGGCTGCACCTGACCGCCGAGGGGCACCGCCGGGTCGCGGAGGCCGTCTGGCAGACGCTCGGCCACGAACCCGGGGACCCCGACTGGCGGCTGCCGCCGCCCGCGGCGGCCGCGCCGAACTGGGCCGCCCGGCGGATGGCCGACGCCCGTTTCACCCGCCGGCACCTGCTGCCGTGGATCGGCCGCCGGCTGACCGGCCGCTCCTCCGGGGACGGCCGGCCGCCGAAGCGGCCCGAACTGCTGCCGTACGAGGCGGTCGCCGACGCCGGCGCGTGACCGGCGCCCGAGCCCCCTCACGCAGCCGGCGTCGCGCACGCCCGGGCATGACCGGCGTCGCGCATGACCGACTCCCCACATGCCCTCACGTGACCGACGTCTCGTCGATTCCTCCGAGCCGGAGCGTGGCGCTGGCCTGCACGAACCGCCAGTACAATCAGGACGCGTGACTTCAGCGCCCGCCAAGCCCCGCATCCCGAACGTCCTCGCCGGACGTTACGCCTCCGCCGAGCTCGCCACGCTCTGGTCGCCCGAGCAGAAGGTCAGGCTGGAGCGCAGGCTCTGGCTCGCCGTGCTGCGGGCCCAGAAGGACCTCGGTATCGAGGTGCCGGAGCAGGCGCTCGCAGACTACGAGCGTGTCCTCGACACCGTCGACCTCGCCTCCATCGCCGAGCGCGAGAAGGTCACCCGGCACGACGTGAAGGCCCGCATCGAGGAGTTCAACGACCTCGCCGGGCACGAGCAGATCCACAAGGGCATGACCTCCCGCGATCTGACGGAGAACGTCGAGCAGCTGCAGGTCCGGCTGTCGCTGGAGCTGGTCCGCGACCGGACCGTGGCCGTCCTGGCCCGTCTCGGCAGGCTCGCCGGCGAGTACGGCGAGCTGGTCATGGCCGGCCGCTCGCACAACGTCGCCGCCCAGGCCACCACCCTCGGCAAGCGGTTCGCGACGGCCGCCGACGAGCTGCTCGTCGCGCACGGCCGGCTGGAGGAGCTGCTGGGCCGCTACCCGCTGCGCGGGATCAAGGGTCCGGTCGGCACCGCCCAGGACATGCTGGACCTGCTGGGCGGTGACTCGGCGGCGCTCGCCGAGCTGGAGCACCGGATCGCCGGGCATCTGGGCTTCTCCCGGGCCTTCACCTCCGTCGGCCAGGTCTATCCGCGCTCGCTCGACTACGAGGTCGTCACCACGCTGGTGCAGCTGGCGGCAGCCCCGTCGTCGCTGGCGAAGACCGTCCGGCTGATGGCGGGGCACGAGCTGGTCACCGAGGGGTTCAAGCCGGGCCAGGTCGGCTCCTCCGCCATGCCGCACAAGATGAACACCCGTTCCTGCGAGCGCGTCAACGGACTGATGGTCATCCTGCGCGGTTACGCCTCGATGACCGGGGAACTGGCCGGAGACCAGTGGAACGAGGGCGACGTGTCCTGCTCGGTGGTGCGCCGGGTGGCGCTGCCGGACGCCTTCTTCGCGCTGGACGGGCTGCTGGAGACCTTCCTCACCGTGCTCGACGAGTTCGGCGCCTTCCCCGCGGTCGTGGCCCGCGAGCTGGACCGCTATCTGCCGTTCCTGGCCACCACCAAGGTGCTGATGGGTGCCGTCCGCGCCGGCGTCGGCCGCGAGCTGGCGCACGAGGCGATCAAGGAGAACGCCGTCGCCACCGCACTGGCGATGCGGGAGCAGGGCGCCGAACGCAACGACCTGCTGGACAAGCTCGCCGCCGACGAACGGCTCCCGCTGGACCGGCGGCAGCTCGAGGAGCTGATGGCCGACAAGCTGTCCTTCACCGGCGCGGCCGCCGACCAGGTGTCCGCGGTCGTCGGCCGCATCGAGGAGATCGTCAAGCGGCACCCGGCGGCCGCGGACTACACCCCGGGGGCGATCCTCTGACCGTCCCGAACCGGCAGGAGCTGGAGGCCGCCCGCGACCGCCCGGTGGCGGACGTCGTCGCGGACGGCCTGCGGGTGCTGTTCTGCGGCATCAACCCGAGCCTGACGACCGCGGCGACGGGGCACCACTTCGCCCACCCCGGCAACCGGTTCTGGCCGGTGCTGCATCTGTCCGGGTTCACGCCGAGGCTGCTGCGGCCCGCGGAGCAGCGGGAGCTGCTGCACCACGGCCTCGGCATCACCAACGTGGTGGCCAGGGCCACGGCACGGGCGGACGAGCTGAGCGCCGAGGAGTACCGGGAGGGCGGGCGGCTCCTCGCGGAGAGGGTGGCCCTGCGGCGGCCTGGGTGGCTGGCGGTGGTCGGGGTGACGGCCTACCGGGCGGCGTTCGGCGACCGCAGGGCCCGGGTGGGTCCGCAGGAGCGGCGCGTCGGGGGCGCCCGGGTGTGGGTGCTGCCGAACCCGAGCGGGCTCAACGCCCACTGGACGGCGGAGACCATGGCGCGGGAGTTCGCGCGGCTGCGCGAGGAGGCGGCGCAGACCGAGTCGGTCAGGGCGGACCGGTCGCGGTGACGGTGAGCAGCAGCCGTATCTCGTCGGCGGGGTCCCGGTCGGCGACGCCCAGGACGATCCAGCAGCCGCACTCCGGCGCCTGCCAGACGTACGCGTCGCCCACGAGGTGACTGAGGCGGGCCCACGGCTCGGGTACCTCCTCCGCCGCGGTGCGCAGCAGCAGCGTCTGCAGGCCCAGGTGGAACGGCTCGCCCCAGTGCTCGGTCAGCTCGGCGGCCAGCGCCTCCCGGCGCTCGTCGAGCCGCTCCCATTCGGCCTCCCGCGCCACGGCGTCCGCGGTCCGCAGGCCGTGACTGGTCGCCAGCGCGGCGGTGCGGTGGCCCGCCCCGCCACGGCCTCCGTCCCTTCCGCGGCTCTCTCCGCCGTCGCCCGCGGGGAAGTCGCGTGCGCACGGCAGCCCGGTGACGGCGTGGCACTTCTCGCTACCCATGGCAGTCAGTAAACCGCCCGCCACTGACATATGGCGGGGCGTCAGCGGCCAGGGGACATCAGTTGCCGGGCGGCGTCGGCGGTCGGGGGTCGGGGGACGTCGGCGGTTGCGGGGCGCCCGGCCTCCGGATGGGGGGCCGCACGGCGGTCCGGGGCGGTACCCGCGACCGGGACGAGGCGGATGGCCGGGGCGGGGCGAACCACCGGGCCGGGGCGGACGGCCGGGTACACGCGGGGAACCGGCACGGTCGGAGGGCCGGGCATGCGGGAAACCCGGACGGCCGGAGGGCGGGGTGCCTGACGGGGCCGCGCGGAGGCACGGGACGGCGTGCGGGGAGGCGCGCGGCAGGGACAGCCCGGCCCGCCGGACGGGACCGCTCGCCGGAGCTGCCCGTTCCGAGTAGCATCCGGGCGACACGCGCACGAGCTGGGAGGACGGACGGTGGGGCGGCTGAACGGCGGGGATCCCTCGCTGCTGCGGAGGATCAACTCCGCGGTGGTACTGCACGCGCTGCGCGCCACCGACAGCGCGACGCTCACCGAGATCGCCCGCGTGACGGGGCTGTCCCGGCCCACCGTCGAGGGCGTGACGGAGGACCTCATCGGGGCCGGTCTGGTCGTGGAGAAGGCCGCCGAGGAGGGCGCCGCGCGGCGTCAGGGGCGGCCGGCGCGCCGGTTCCGGTTCCGGGCCGAGGCGGGCCACCTGCTGGGCCTGGAGATCGGCGCGCACCGGGTGGCCGCGCTGCTGGCCGACCTGGACGGCCGGGTGGTCGGCGCGCAGGCCCGGGACGTGCAGGAGACGGCCGAGGCGGACGAGCGGCTGGAACGGCTGCGCGGTGCGGTCGCCGAGCTGCTGCGCCGGGCCGGAGTGCCGCGCGGGTCGCTGCGGGCGGTGGGGGTGGCCACGCCCGGCATCGTGGAGGCGGACGGCACGGTGCGGCTGGGCACGGCGCTGCCGGAGTGGACGGGCCTGCGGCTGGGTGAGAGGTTGAGCCGTTCCTTCAGGTGCCCGGTGCTGGTGGAGAACGACGCCAACGCGGCGGCGGTGGCGGAGCACTGGAAGGGCGCCGCGACCGAGTCCGACGACGTCGTGTTCGTCCTGGCCGGGCTGAGCCCGGGCGCCGGGGCGCTGATCGGCGGGAGGCTGCACCGGGGCTTCGGCGGAGCGGCCGGGGAGATCGGGGCGCTGCACCTGCTGGGGCGGGAGGCCACTCCCGAGACGCTGCTGTCGACGACGGACGAACCACTGCACCCGCTCGACGAGCAGGCCGTGGCCCAGGTCTTCACCGAGGCCCGCCGCGGCGACCGGCGGGCCCGGGCCGCCGTGCACCGGTTCATCCAACGGCTGGTCCACGACGTGGCCGCGCTCGTCCTCGCCTTCGATCCGGAGCTGGTGGTCGTCGGCGGCTGGGCGGCCGGGCTGGACGATGTCCTGGAGCCGCTGCG
Organism: Streptomyces sp. MS06; assembly: GCF_047200655.1. Taxonomy (NCBI): domain Bacteria; kingdom Bacillati; phylum Actinomycetota; class Actinomycetes; order Kitasatosporales; family Streptomycetaceae; genus Streptomyces; species Streptomyces sp. MS06. The sequence continues at coordinate 7,765 of NZ_JBJZOJ010000031.1, read as the reverse complement.
CAGCGAGCTGGCGCGCTACTGCCTGCGGCCCCCGCAGGTGGCGCTGTCCATGCTGGGCGAGGCGGCGGTGGCGACGGGCGCGGTACGGCTGGCGCTGGACCACGTGGAGGAGCAGCTCTTCGCGGTGGAGGGCACGGTGACGGCCCGGCGCCGGGGCACCGGCCGCAGCGGGATCACGGCACCCGGGAGTCGGTGAGGGGGCGCGGCCCGGGCCCCCAGGGTGGCGCGCCCCAGGAGGGCGGGCGCGGCCGAGGTCGGTCGGTGAGGGGGTCTCCCGCAGGTGGCGAGCTGAGGCCCGGTGAGAGGCGCGGCGGCACACGGGCCGGGCCGCGCACGGACGGACCGGCGTCCGGGCGGCGCGCGGCCGCCCGGCACGGCTCAGCTGGCCTGGCGTTCCGGCCCGTGGTGTATCTCCACTCCGCCGCCGTCGCCGAAGGTCAGGCGGCAGGTGTCCGCCCGGTAGGTGGCCACGGACAGCGCCGCGGTGCGCCCCTCGGCGAAGAACCGGGTGGTGACCACCAGGACCGGCGCGCCGGGGAGGCGGTCCAGCGCCTTGGCGTCGTCGGCGCGGGCCGACCCCAGTTCGACGGCGCGGTCCTCGCCGTCGAGCCGGAGGCGGTACAACTCGCGCAGCACGGCCCGGGCGCGTGCGGTGCCCGAGGGGGCGTCGATGCCGGAGAGCGCGGGCACCGAGCCGCGGGGGACGTACAGCAGTTCGGCGGCGACGGGTTGGCCGTGCGTCATCCGGGTGCGGGACACCAGGTGCACCTCTTCGTCGCGGGCCGTCTCCAGGGCGTCGGCGACGGTCGCGGGCGGCACGGCCGGCACGCTGTCCCGGGGCTGCCAGTCGTCCCCGGACGCCCCCGGCCAGGTGCGCTGCTCGGTGCCGACGGCGACACCCACGCGCGGCGGGGCGACAGTGGTGCCGACGCCGCGGCGGCGCTGCAGCCGGCCCTCCAGTTCGAGCTGCTCCAGGGCCTGGCGGAGGGTGGCACGGGCGACGCCGAAGCGGGCGGCGAGCTCCCGCTCGTTGGGCAGGATCTCCCCCACCGCGAACTCGGAGTCCAGTGCCTCGCTGAGCACGGTCTTGAGGTGCCAGTACTTCGGTTCCGGCACCGATTCCAGCTGCGTGGTCCCCACCCTGTCCTCCGCGATCGCCGTGACCGGCGGCGTTTTAGCGCCCTTGTTTATTAAAGGTTGTTGCACTTGTCTGCGACCATAAGGCGGCCCTCCCCCTTGGTCAAGACCAATCGTCCGTCCCGCGCCGGAGCGGCGGGCCCGCCGCGGCGAAGCGTTCATGGGACGTTCGCCCGATGACACACACATGACGTGCAGGTCAGGCCCAGGTCAGGCCCCTCGGCAGGCCCGGGGCGCGCCGGGCCCGGGGCGCGCCGGGCCGGCCCGTGTCCCGGGCGGGACGGCCCCCGCCCGGGAGACAATGGCCGTGACGGCCGCGGCCGGCGGCGGTGCCGGTCTCGGCGACGGGAGGCAGCCATGCGGTACGCGGTACTGGGCACGGGCGAGGTCGGACGCACGCTCGGCGGCAAGCTGGTGGAGCTGGGTCACGAGGTGGTCCTGGGCTCGCGCAGCCGGGACAACCCGGCGGCCGCGGAGTGGGCCCGGCGGGTGGGCGGCGGTGCGCGGACCGGAACGTTCGCCGAGGCCGCGGGGGCGTCCGAGGCCGTGGTGAACGCGGTGGGCGGCCGGGTGGCGCTCTCCGCCCTCGGGTCGGTCGGAGCGGCGGGCCTCGACGGCAAGGTGCTCATCGACGTCAGCAATCCGCTGGCCTTCGAGGACGGCGGGGTGCGGCTGTCGCCCGCCGAGTCGGACAGCGTGGGCGAGCAGATCCAGCGCGCGTTCCCGAACGCTCTCGTGGTGAAGACGCTGAACACCGTGAACTGCCGGGTGATGGTGGACCCGGCACGGGTGCCGGGCGAGCACGTGCTGTTCGTCTGCGGCGAGGACACCGGCGCCAAGGAGCAGGTCACCACCCTGCTCGGGGAGTTCGGCTGGCCGGCGGAACGGGTCCTCGACCTGGGCGGCATCCGCGAGGCACGCGCGGTGGAGATGATGCTGCCGCTGTGGCTGGACCTGTTCCGGCGCTTCGGGCACCCGGACTTCAACCTGGAGGTCCGGCGGGCCCGTTGACCGGCGGGCGGCCCGTCGGCCGGACCCCCGAGGGGCTACCCGTGGGTAGTAATCGCTGACAAGCTGTCTACACGCCGTTCGTCAGCCAGCCCCGAGGAGCACCATGCCTGCCACCGTCTCCTTCAAGGTCCCCTCCGCACACGGCCCGCGCGCCGTCACGGTCGCCTACACGCGTGCGGGCCGCGGGGAGCCGCTCCTGCTGCTGCACGGCATAGGCCACCACCGCCAGGCCTGGGACCCGGTGGTCGACATCCTCGCCGCCGAGCGCGACGTGATCGCCGTGGACCTGCCGGGCTTCGGCGCCTCACCGGGCCTGCCGGAGGGCCTGGCCTACGACCTGCCGACCACCACCGCCGTGTTCGACGGGTTCTGCGCCGCGCTGGAACTGGACCGGCCCCACGCGGCCGGGAACTCGCTGGGCGGCCTGATCGCCCTGGAGCTCGGCCGCGAGCGGCTGGTGCGGTCGGTCACCGCCTTGTCGCCCGCGGGCTTCTGGACCGAGGCCGAGCGGCGCTACGCGTTCGGTGTACTGCTCGCGATGCGGCACATATCCCGGCGGCTGCCGCAGCCGCTGGTCGAGCAGCTCTCCCGTAGCGCGGCCGGGCGGACCGCGCTGACCAGCACCATCTACGCCCGGCCGGCGCGCCGGTCACCCGAGGCGGTGGTCGCAGAGACCCGGGCGCTCGCCGGCGCCACCGGTTTCACCGAGACGCTGCGGGCCGGGGCCGGGGTCCGGTTCACCGACGACCTGAGCGCGCTGCCGGTCACCGTCGCCTGGGGCACCCGGGACCGGTTGCTGCTGCGCCGCCAGGGCGTCCGTGCCAAGCACGTCGTGCCGCGGGCCCGGCTGGTGCGGCTGCCCGGCTGCGGGCACTGCCCGATGAACGACGATCCGGCGCTGGTCGCGCGCGTCATCCTGGACGGCAGCCGCTGAGCGGCGCGGAGCCGGGCCCCGGGCCACCCGAGCCCAGCACCTCACCGGCTCCGCCGAGGACGCTGCCGAGCGCTTGGACGAGCCCGTGGGAACCCGTGCCGACCAGCGCCGCGGTGGCGGCGGCCGGGACCGGGATCAGCCCGGAGAAGAGCGTGGGGCACTCGGCGCCGATCCGCTGCACCCCCTGTACCAGCACACGAAGCCGACGACGGTGACGACCGCCGCCTGCCACAGCAGCGCGGCGGTCCCGGCGCCGTCCGTCGGCCGCTGCCAGGCACCCCGTTCCAGCAGCAGACCGGCCGCGGCGGACTCCACGGCGCCGACGACGCACACGGCCGCCGGCAGCAGCCGCGGACCGAGCGGACGCAGCACCGTACGGCATCCGGGCGACCCGGGGCCCCAAGGCCGGTCACGCGGCTCCATGCACGACTCCGGGCGGCAGGGCAGACAGTGAGGCGGACAAGGGGACGCGCGCGCGGACACCGTCCTGGGAGGACGCTGCCGTGAGGTGCACGGCTGGATGCGCGACGGAGCGACGCGGACCGCGGGGGCCCTCCCAAAACCGGAGGTGATCCCGTCGGGTCGATGCCAGGATGTCAGTCGGTCGATGTACGGCGGACTCACGGGGTGGCGGTGGCGGGGACTTCGGTCGAGGCGGTGGACGCGGTGGACTGGAGCCGCTTCCGGACGGGCGTGTCGGAGCATCATCCGGTCGAGGAGGTCCCGCGGGCGCTGCGCCGCCTGGTCAGGCGGGGCCCGGCGGCGACGGAGGAGGACTGCCACCCGCTGTACTCCTGCCTGTTCGCCCCGGGAGGCGGGCTTCCATCAGCCGCGGCCGCGGCCCTGCCGTTTCTCACGGCGCTCGCATCCGACTCCGCCAACGGCGCACGCGTCACTCTCGTCGAACTGCTCGGCGCTCTGAACGGTGCGGCGCGCGAGGCCGGTGAACAGGGCACGCACGAAGCATGGCGGGAGGAGTGGCGGCGTCAGGGCGACAAGGTCACGGCGCTCCTCGCGGACCCCGCGCCGAGCGTCCGGCGGGCCGCCCTCCTCCTCGCGGACGACGACGCGCTGCTGGAACGGTGGCACGCCGAGAGGGACCCGGCCGTACGCCTGCCCGTCCTGCTGGCGCTGGGCACCTGCGCCGCGACGACCGCCGGGGCGCCCGGGACCGGGTCTCCTGGCGGCCGGCACCGGTTCAACGGCGCGGTGGAGGCGATGCTGAGCCGGGTGCTGCGCGACGACGAGCCGGTGATGAAGGTGGCGGCCGTGATCGCCTGGGCGTCCCTCGACCGCGACGTCCCCCTCCGGCATACCGACGTGCTGCTGGACGTCCTCGCCGATCCGGCCGTACGGCCCCGGTTCGAGCAGATCTGGTGGCTGCCTGACGTCGAGGTCCCCTTCACCCGTGACGACGTCGCCGCATGGGTGTCCGGTCTCCTCGACCACGTCCCCCCGGCCGCCCTGTCGTTCGTGACCCGGCTGGCTGAGGCGGCGGAACGCACCGCGGACGACGGGCTGCGCCGGGTCGTCCTGGACGAGGCGTGGCGGCACATGGTGCTGCGGCGTTCCGCGGCACCGACGGTGCTGCCCCTCGCGGCACGGCTGCTGGACTGCACCGACGACTGCGTGCGGCTCAAGGCCGCACACCTCCTCGCGATGCTCGCCCCTGACTCCGGCCCGTACGCCGACCGCCTGGCGGCACTGCTCGACGATCCCGGGACCGACACCGTCTCCTGGATCGAGGGGACCGTCGGCGACTTCGCCCGCTGGGCCCTGGTCCGGCTGGGCGACCCCCGCGGCCTCCCCGGCCTGGTCGAGTCGCTCTGGGCGCCCTACCGGGAGCAGTTCGGGCGCAGCTGGGTGGAAGGCGATCCGCGCCGGCCGGAGATGCACGAAGTCCTCGCGCCGCTGCGCGAGCACGCGGACGTCCTGCTGCCCGCGCTGCTGGAGGAGGTGCGCCAGGACCACGAGCGGCACGGCGGCCACGGCGTGATCATGGGCACCCTGCTGCACGTCGCCGAGGAGTGGGGGCCGGACGCGCTGCCGGTGCTCCCGGTCGTCCTGCCGCTCCTGAAGGACACGCGGTACTCGTTGCGCGTGATCGACGTGCTGCTGGCGATGGGTCCCGGTGCCGCCTCGACGGCGCCCGCCGTGCGCGACGCGGTTGTCCTCGGCCACCCGAGCAACCACCACACGACCGCGTGGGCCGCGTGGCGCATCGCGGGGGGTGACGACGGCACTGCCCTGCGAATCCTGGGGGAGGCGGTGCACGACGAGCAGGCGTCGCCGTACGGACCGGTCACCCTCCTGTCCGACTTCGGCCCCGCCGCCGCGGCGCACGCCGGCCGGGTGCGTGAGGTCATGGAGAACTCCGAGTACGGAAGGGTGGTGGCGGCGGTCGCCCTGTGGGCGATCACCGGCGATCAGGGAACCACCCTGCCGGTGCTGGAGCAGGTCGTCGTGCGCTTCACCGAGGACGACGACCGCTACGGCGACTTGGCCGAGGCGCTCCGCGGGTTCCTGCGCATCGGCACGGTAACGCCCGCCGCACGGCGGGCACTGCGCCTCGTCGGGGCCCGCGATCTGCGGCTCTCCAACCACCGCGACTACCGGGCCGTCCTCGACGACCAGGAACTCCGCTCCGTCATCGCCGCGGTGCTCGCGCTCCCCTGACGTCCGGTGGCGCGGCGGGCCCGCACGTCATCGCCGAACTGCCGGAGCGCTTCGGTCCCGAGCGGGGTTCCGCGCCCGGCTCGACGTTGCCGGGATCGCCGTTCGCCTCCTGTCGGACTGCGCCCACACCGCCGACCCGGCGGAGGCGGACGCGGAACACCGGCCGGTGCGGCCGGTGGTGGGATACGCCCACCTGCCGCCGGCGCGGATCAGGGACGGGGTGCGGCCGGTGGCGGAGAGCGCCTCCGGTTGAGGACGGCCGGCCGGCTGCTCCCGCCCGGATCGCGCGGGACGGGTTCCCGGACACGACCATGCGCACATAGCGGGCAAAGAGTCGGAAGCATGCTTTACCCATCGGTCACAAGGCGTTCGTGATCAGGCAACAGCGCTCCTGCACAGTGGCTGCATGAATCGGGACATGACTGATGTGACACGTAAGAGAAACGGCCGGCCGGTCCATCACTGGCGCCGCGACCTGGTGGAACTCGCCGCGCTGTTCACGGCCGTCGCCGTGGCGGACGTGGTGGCGAACCTGATCGGGCACGGCCCCGACGGCCCTGCCCTGCTGGTGATCTCGGCGCTGGTCCTGGCGGCCACGGCGGGCTTCCACACCTGGTGGGCACGGCACCACGGGCACGCACCCCCGGCGGGCGATACCGGCGCCCGGTCGCCGTCCGCGGGACGGCAGACCGGGCCGTACGACCACGGCGCACCGCACGGTGCGGAGTCCGCGGCGGCGAAGACGCTGTGGCGGATGCGCACGACGGTACGGGACGCGCCGGGTGCCCTGGCGGCATTGTGCACGGCGCTGGCCGGCCACGAGGTCGACATCCTCAGCCTGCAGACGCACCCGCTGGGTGTGACGACGGTCGACGAGTTCCTGGTGCGCGCACCGGAGGAGCTGACCGCGGCCGACCTCACCCGCGCGGTGTCGCTGGCGGGCGGCAGTGGCACCTGGATCGAGCGGGCCGACGCCCACGACCTCGTCGACGCACCGACCCGGGTGCTCGGCCTGGCCACCCGGACCGCCCTGGACACTGCCGAACTTCCGCTGGCGCTCAGGCAGTTGCTGGGGCGGTGCACCATCCGCTCACTGCCCGTAGGATCCCCCGGCCGCGGGTCGGTGCCGGTCGAGGGCGTGCTGGAGGACACGGTGATGCGGCTGCGGGCCCCCGGAGGGGGCGTGCTCACCGTCGAGCGCCCCCATCTGGCGTTCACCCCGACCGAGTTCGCGCGGGCCAGGGCGCTGGTGGAGCTGGACGCCCGCCTCGGTCCGCGGGTGCCCGTCGGCCGGGACGTCCTGACACTTCCGGAGGGCAGGGACATCACGGTGCGCCGCGCGGACCCCGGCGACCGGGCCGCCGCGAAGGCGATGCACGAGCGCTGCTCGGCGGAGACCCTGTCCCGGCGGTACCACGGGCCGGTCGGCGACGCCGACCGCTACCTCGGCCACGTGCTGAGCCCGCGGTTCGGACGCACCCTCGCCGTGCAGACCGCGTCGGGACGCATCGTCGGCCTGGGCCATCTGCTGTGGGACGGCGACGAGACCGAGGTGGCCCTGCTGGTCGAGGACGAGTGGCAGCGGCGCGGTGTCGGCGGCGAACTGCTGGGACGCCTGGTGGGCATGGCCGTCGAGGCGGGCTGCGAGAGCGTGTACGCGGTCACCCAGGCCTCCAACACCGGGATGGTGGCCGCCATGCGCGGCCTCGGACTGCCGCTCGACTACCAGGTGGAGGAGGGCACCCTGGTGATCACGGCGCGCCTGGACTCGACACCGGTCGGTTCGCGCCTGCCCTACGACCGGCAGCAGACGGCCCCGCAGTACGGGGAACGGGTCGCCCGGGACTGACCGGGGACCCGTTCGACACGTCGGCGCATCGGCATGCCGGGGCTCTCGGGACGCCGGCTCGCCGGTCCCGGGGGTCCCGGGGGGAGCCTCGGCTCCCCCCGGGGAGCACCTCCCCCACGCGGGCCGTGCCGCAGGGCGGCCGGTGGCGGGAACCGGAG